>NZ_JBQSWK010000023.1:0-68387 GCF_052377065.1 Brachybacterium sp. AOP42-C2-15 | reverse complement strand
ACGATCGCGGTGGTGGTCCCCCGCTCGATCTCGAAGGAGACCTTGTCCACGGCGGTGAACGGCGTGGACTTCCACGGCACGTTGCCACGGATCGGGAACTCCTTGGTGAGCTCCTCGACCTGGATCACCGCATCGGTGCCCCCGGCGGCCCCGGAGTGGGCGACCGCCTGCTCCTGCGCCTGTTCGCGGATCTCGACCCGCTCGGTCGCCGAGACCAGGCGCCGGGAGGCGAGCGAGGGGGCAGCGCTGATCAGACGCTGGGTGTACGGATGCTGCGGATTCTGCAGCAGCTGGAGCGCAGGCCCGGACTCGACGACCCGCCCCTTGTACATGACCACCAGGTGCTGGGCCCGCTCTGCGGCCAGCCCCAGATCGTGGGTGATCAGCAGCACCGCAGTCCCGAGCTCCGCGGTGAGGGTGTCGAGGTGGTCGAGGATCTGCTGCTGCACCGTGACGTCGAGGGCGCTGGTGGGTTCATCGGCCACCAGCAGCTTCGGCCGTGCGGCGAGACCCATCGCGATCAGGGCGCGCTGCTTCATGCCGCCGGAGAACTCGTGCGGGTACTGCCCGGCGCGGCTGGCGGCATCGGAGAGGCCCGCCTCCTCGAGCAGCTGCACGGAGCGGGCCCTGGCCTCGGCCCCCTTCGCGATCCCGTTGGCGACGAGGGTCTCTCGGATCTGGGAGCCCACCTTCCACATGGGGTTGAGGTTGCTCATCGGGTCCTGCGGGACCAGGCCCACCTGGTCCCCACGCAGCACCCGGATCTCCTTCTCGGAGACATGGGTGATGTCGCGGCCCTCGAAGAGGATCTGCCCGCCGGTGATCGAGCCGTTCTCGGCCAACAGGTGGGCGATCGCCATGGCGGTCGTCGACTTGCCCGATCCGGACTCGCCGACGATCGCGACGGTCTCTCCCGGGTACACCTCGAGGCTCGCGCTGCGCACTCCCTTAACCGGACCGCTGGAGGTGGTGAAGGTGATCTCGGGATCACGGGTCTCCAGCAGCGGCTGGTCGCGGTTCGCGGGGGCTCCGGCCGGGGTCGGGTTCATGGAGGTCGTGGTCATCGCTTCCTCGCTTTCGGGTCCAGGGCGTCGCGCACGGCGTCGCCGAGCATGATGAAGCTCAGCACGGTGATCGCGAGCGCGAGGGAGGGATAGAACAGCATCGACGGCTGGGTCCGCAGCGCATCCCGCGCGGCGGAGATGTCACCGCCCCAGGAGACGGAGCTCGTGGGCAGCCCGACGCCGAGGAAGGACAGGGTCGCCTCGGCCACGATGAAGACACCGAGGTTCACGGTCGCGGTGACGATCACCGGGGCGATCGCATTGGGGATCACGTGCTTGAGCAGCACCGTCGAGCTCGAGGCTCCCAGTGCCACCGAGGAGGTCACGTAGTCCTGGCTCTTGGTCGAGATCACCGCGCCGCGCATGATGCGGGCGACGTTAGTCCAGCCGAAGACGCTCAGCACGCCGATCACCGTCCATGTGTTCATCTCGCCCAGCCTGGTCGCGACCACGATCGCGTAGCCCTCGATCGGCTCGAAGAAATACTGGCCGAGCTGCGCGTTGGCGGCGTTCGCGCCGTAGTTCCAGGCGTTGACGAAGTCCTGCGCGGTGACCGGGGTGGAGCCATCCGAGTACGTCAGGCCCTCACGGATCTTGATGGTCCAGTTCTGGTTGTCCTCGGTCTCGATGGACTCCGCGAGGTCGTTCTCGGCGGAGCCGTCGGCCGTGTAGTAGACGAGCCCGGCGAAGAGCATCACGATGATGCGCCCGCCGCCGACCTCGCCGGTGTTGGTCGGGATCAGCGGGTTCTCGGGCTCGGTGGTGTTGGCGTAGATCGGCTCGCCGGTCCCACCGCCCGCACCGCCGTCGCTTCCTCCGCTGCCCCCGCCGGTCCCCCGTCATCGCTTCCGCAGGCTGCGAGGGTCAGGGCGGCGGCACCGGTGGCGGCGGTGCCCATCATCATTGATCGGCGCGAGATGGCCCTGGAAACTCCTGTGATTGCTCGAGAGCGTGGGCCGCACATCCATGCGCGGTCCTATCCAGTCTGCACCAGCAAATGTCAACTGCATTCCATGTGCTGGTAACACTTCGGTCTCGGCACTGTGCTGCGCATCTGTCCAGGCCTCAGGGAACACCCATGGGAACACCCGGCAGGGGCTCCGCAGGATCTCTCCCCGCAGTGTTCAATGGCCATATGACTGTTCCTACCTCGCCCGCTGCCCCCATCGACCCCACCTCCACCGACGCCTGGGCCGAGCTCGAGGCGCACAACCTCGAGCTCGAGGGTTCCCTGCGCGAATGGTTCGACACCGATCCGCAGCGCGCCGAGCGCTTCACCCACGACGCCGCCGACCTCCACGTCGACCTCTCCAAGAACCTCCTCACCTCCACGACCATGGACCTGCTGCTGCAGCTGGCCCGCGAGGTCGGCGTCGAGGAGCACCGCGACGCGATGTTCGCCGGCGCCCACATCAACACCACCGAGGACCGCGCCGTGCTGCACGCCGCCCTGCGCCGCCCCGCCGGCTCCTCCCCCTCCCTCGAGGTGGACGGGCAGAACATCGACGAGGACGTGCGCGGCACCCTCCACCGGGTCTACGACTTCGCGGACAAGGTCCGCTCCGGGGAATGGACCGGCGTGACCGGCAAGCGCATCGAGACCGTCGTCAACATCGGGATCGGCGGCAGCGACCTCGGCCCGGTGATGGTCTACGAGGCGCTGAAGCCCCTCGCCCAGGACGGGCTCGAGGCGCGGTTCATCTCGAACATCGACCCCACCGACGCCTACGCCAGCACGCAGGATCTCGACCCCGAGACCACCCTGGTGATCGTCGCCTCGAAGACCTTCACCACTCAGGAGACGCTCACCAATGCGCGCCTGGTGCGGCAGTGGCTGCTCAGCGGCCTGCGGGAGAACGCGGGGCTCACCGCCGAGCAGGAGCAGGAGGCCGTGGCCAAGCACTTCGTCGCGGTCTCCACTGCGCTGGACAAGGTCGAGGCCTTCGGCATCGATCCCGAGAATGCCTTCGGGTTCTGGGACTGGGTGGGCGGGCGCTACTCGGTGGACTCCGCGATCGGCACCGTGCTCGCGACGGTGCTGGGCCCGGATGTCTTCGAGGAGCTGCTGGCCGGGTTCCACGCGATGGACGAGCATTTCCGCACCTCGCCGGCGGCGCAGAACGTGCCGCTGCTGATGGGCCTGGTGAACGTGTGGAACGTGAACTTCCTGGAGGCGGAGACCCACGCGGTGCTCCCCTACTCCCAGTACCTGCACCGCTTCCCCGCCTACCTCCAGCAGCTGACCATGGAGTCCAACGGCAAGTCCGTGCGCTGGGACGGCTCCCTCGCCACCACCGAGACCGGTGAGGTCTTCTGGGGCGAGCCCGGCACCAACGGCCAGCACGCCTTCTACCAGCTGATCCATCAGGGCACGCGGCTGATCCCGGCGGACTTCATCGCCTTCGCGACCCCGAACCATCCGCTCCAGGACGGCGACCAGGACGTCCATGAGCTGTTCCTGGCGAACTTCTTCGCCCAGACCAAGGCGCTCGCCTTCGGCAAGACCGCCGAGGAGGTGCGCGCCGAGGGCACCGAGGGCGCGCTGGTCGCGGCCCGCGAGTTCTCCGGCGACCGCCCGACCACCTCGATCATGGCGCCGAAGCTGACGCCGTCCGCGCTGGGCCAGCTGATCGCGCTGTATGAGCACATCACCTTCGTGCAGGGCGTGGTCTGGGGCATCAACTCCTTCGACCAGTGGGGCGTGGAGCTGGGCAAGCAGCTCGCCAAGGGCCTCGCTCCGGCAGTCGCCGGGGATGAGCAGGCGATCTCCGCGGAGGACGCCTCGACCGCCGGGCTGATCCGCTACTACCGCGAGCAGCGCCAGCAGGGCTGATCGAGGACACATGACGACCGGATCTGCGCGGAGCGGGAGAGCACGACGCCTCTCCCGCTCCGCGCTGCTGCGCAGCGTCCTCCTCCCTCTTGCCGCCGTGGCGTCGGCGCTCGCGGTGCTGGTGGCGACCGGCGTGGTCTGGCCGGGCCGGATCTTCGCGCACGGCTATGAGGTCCGGGGCGCCGATGTCTCCTCCTACCAGGGGGAGATCGACTGGCCGACCTTCGCGGGCGACGACCTGGACTTCGCCTACATCAAGGCGACGGAGGGCTCCTCGTACGTGGACGAGCAGTTCACACAGAACTGGGAGCACGCCCGCGATACCGGCCTCTTCGTGGGCGCCTACCACTTCGTGAGCTTCGAGAGCTCCGGGCGCTCGCAGGCCCAGCACGTGATCGACACCGTGGGCGGCGACGGCGGTGGGCCGATCGCGGTGGACATCGGGTTCTATGGTGACTATTTCGAGGATCCGCCCTCACGGGAGGCGGTGGACACCATTCTTGCTCCGCTGCTCGAGGAGCTCACCGAGCACTACGGCGTCCCGCCGGTCATCTACACCACGGCCGACGCCTACGACCTCTACATCGCAGGCGCCTACCCGGACTCCCCGATCTGGATCCGCTCCGTGGTGCTGCCGCCCGATCTGAACGACGGCCGCGGCTGGACCTTCTGGCAGTACTCCCACCGGGACCATCGTGATGGCTACGACGGCGAGGAGCGCTACGTCGACATGAATGTCTTCACCGGCTCTCGTGCCGAGCTCGCCGCACTCGCCTCGGTGGAGCCGACGGATCAGACTCAGGCCAGGTAGTCGACCTCGCGGGTCTCCTTGCCGATCAGCAGCGCGACGGCCGTGATGATCGCGGCGAGGGTCAGGTAGCCGCCCACCAGCCACAGCGGCCCGTCCAGCAGCTGCCATAGCGCGATCATCGCGTAGGGCGCGGGGGCCGCTCCGATCACCGAGGCCATGTTGTAGCTGACGGCGCTGCCGGTGTAGCGGACGTCCGCCGCGAACATCTCCGGCAGGAACGCCGCCATCGGGCCGAAGGTCAGGCCCATCAGGGTGAAGCCGAGGATCAGGGTGGCCATCACGCCCACCGTCCCGGCCTGCACCATCGGCTCGATGAGGAATCCGAAGATGCCGATCCCGGCGGTGACCGCCAGCAGCAGCTTCCGGCGTCCGAGGCGGTCCGCGAGCGGGCCGGAGACCAGGGTGAAGATGCCGAAGAACACGACCCCGATGATCAGCATGGTGAGGAACTCCGGGCGGTCATAGCCGAGACCGGGCGCGAAGCTCGCCGCGTCGAAGGGCTTGCCGGCGACCTCCGCAGCGGCGCGAGCGGTCTCCTCATCGGCCGCCGTGGTGCCGACGACCATGAGGAACGCGGTCATCAGGTAGAAGAGCACATAGGTGGCGACCATGGCGATGGTGGCGAGGACGAGCGGCTTCCAGGCGGTGCGGAACACGCGGGCGATCGGCACGGCGGCGACCCGCTGCTCGTCGATGACCTTCTGGAAGGCGGGGCTCTCCATGAGCTTCAGCCGCACCCAGAGGCCCACGATGACGAGGGCTGCGGAGAGCAGGAACGGCAGCCGCCATCCCCAACTCATGAACTGCGCCTCGGTCAGCTGCAGGCTGAGGGCCACGAACAGCAGGTTCGAGAGGATGAATCCGATGGGGGCACCGAGCTGCGGGAAGGTGCCGTAGAGGGCGCGCTTGCCGGGCGGGGCGTTCTCGGTCGCGAGCAGCGCCGCGCCGGACCACTCCCCGCCCAGGCCGATGCCCTGGCAGAAGCGCAGCAGCACCAGGAGCGCCGGGGCGAGCACGGTGAAGCCCGGGGTCGAGGCGGTGGGCAGGACTCCGATGAGGAAAGTCGCGATCCCCATCACGAGAAGGCTGGCCACGAGGGTGGTCTTCCGGCCGACCCGGTCTCCGAAGTGCCCGAAGATCAGGGAGCCGAGCGGACGGGCCACGAAGGCGACGCCGAAGACGGCGAAGGAGCTCAGCAGCTGGTTCGCGGGGCTCTGCGTGGGGAAGAACAGGGCCGGGAACACCAGGGAGGCCGCGGTCGCGTAGGCGTAGAAGTCGAAGAACTCGATCGTCGTGCCGACCATGGAGGCGGTGATGACGCGCCCGCGGGTGTTCGCCGGGGCGCCGGCCGGTGCCGAGCCGGGTGCCGGAGCAGCGGGGGGAGACGAGGGCAGAGCAGTATTCACGACGAGCGACCCTAGACCTCGCATTCCGCTATTCGGACCTTGTTGCCACACTTTGAGACGGACGATGGCGCGGGGCGCGGCGCGTGGTGAACCGTGCGAGGTCCGGAATTCACCGACCGGCCACCAGGAGGTCATCCCGGAACGACGTGCAGCGCTTTCCTGAACGCGGTCTCATCACGGTCCGGCAACGCACCCGGCAACCGACGGCAACCTTCGTACATCCTGCGGAAACACATCGACCATGTGGGCGTCGGCTGCTGCTGCGGCCGCCCCTCCGATGTGGGAGGGAATGTCGTCGCTGTCATGGAGGACCGCGCATGTCACGCCACTCTGTCTCCCGTTCGAGCGTCACCCCGACCCGTCGGGCCGTCACGCTCGGCGGCACCGCCGCGCTCGCGGCGACCGCCCTGGCCGCCTGCAACCCAGGCGGCTCCGATGGCGGTGGCGGCGGAGGCGAGGACCCCGCCCCGGTCGCCGAGCAGGACACTGCCGAGTTCGCCGGCAAGACCCTCAGCTACCTCTACTTCACAGACGGGCCCGACGAACAGGCCACCCGGGACCTGATCGCACAGTTCGAGAAGGAGTACGACGTCACCGTCGAGCTCGAGATCGTGCCCTTCTCGGACATCACCACCACCTTGCAGGCTCGTCTCTCGGGCGACCAGGCACCGGATGTCGCCCGGGTCGCGGCGACCGCACCCTTCGCCGGCGATCTGCTGCTGCTGGACGACTACCTGGGCGCCGACTATCTCTCGGAGTTCACCGAGGGCGTCCAGGTGGGGATGACCGACGCCGACGGCAAGATCCAGGCGATCGCCTCCGACCTCACCCAGAACGGTCCCTTCGTGAACGCGGACCTGTTCGAGCAGGCCGGGGTCGCACTGCCGGAGGCCTGGACCTGGCAGGAGATGGTCGACCTCGCCACCCAGGTGCAGGAGGCCACCGGCACCGAGTTCGCCTTCGCCATGGACAAGTCCGGCCATCGCCTCTCCACGATCCTGTCCCAGGGCGGCACCTATCTGGTCCAGGACGGCACCAGCTCGCTGGACCCCGCCGCCGCCGCGACCGCACTGCAGCCGCTGGTGGACATGATCGAGGCCGGCACCTCCCCCAGCGACTTCTGGCTCGACTCCGGGACCAAGTACCAGGGCGCCAACGAGGTGTTCCTGGCCCAGCAGACCCCCGTCTACCTCTCGGGCAACTGGCAGGTCGCCCAGTTCGACGCCAATGCGGAGTTCGGCTGGGCGACCATGCCCAACCCCACCCAGGTCGCCGGTGGCGGCTTCCCCGGCGGGAAGTTCATGGTCGGCTTCGCCGCCGGCCCGGAGAATCAGCTGGCTGCGACGTTCCTGCAGTTCATGAACTCCACCGAGTCCCAGGAAGCGTTCATCACCGCGTCAGCGTTCATGCCCACCCGCGCCGACCTCACCGAGTCCGGCGTCGAGTACCCGGTGCGCAACGAGGAGATGGGCGTGTTCGTCACCGACCTGGGCGAGACCCCGGCCGAGGCCTACGCCGCCTGCTACGACCCGAACTTCGATGCCGCGGCGCAGGAGTTCATCTCGGAGTTCGCGGAGGTCGTCGCCGGGAACAAGGACCTCGCGACCGCGATGGAGGATCTGCGCACCTCGATCGACGCGATCGTGGAGCAGGCCTGATGTCCGCGACCACGGCACCCGTCCCCGTCCGGAGCCCACGGCGCCGGCGGGTGCCGTGGTCGCTGCGGGCGGCTCCCTATCTGTTCCTGCTGCCGAACATGGTCATCTTCGGCCTGTTCACGATCTACCCCGCCTTCAGCGGACTGAACATCTCGCTGTACAGCTCCCGCAACGGCCGCACCTTCGAGTGGGCGGGCCTGGGCAACTACGAGCGGATCTTCGCGGACGACGACTTCTTCCAGGCGATGTTCAACACGATCATCTTCGTGATCGCCTTCGTGGGGCTCTCGGTGATCATCTCCGTGCTGCTCTCGGTGCAGCTGAACGCGCAGAACATCGGCAAGTCCTTCTTCCGTTCGGTCTTCTTCCTGCCTGTGCTGCTGAGCCCGGTGGTGGTGGGCATCGTCTGGCGGTGGCTGCTGGAGCGGAACGGGGGCCTGGTCAACGCCGCGCTCGAGGCCGTCGGCATCGGGCAGGTCCCGTGGCTGGTGGACACGAACCTCGCGATGCTGAGCGTGGTGGCCGTGAGCCTGTGGGTGAACGTCGGCTTCTACACCATGATCCTGCTTGCCGGCCTGCAGTCGATCGATCCCAACCTCTACGAGGCAGCGAGCCTGGACGGGGCGAATCCGATGCGCCAGTTCCAGCACATCACCTGGCCGATGCTGGCTCCGACCACGATGGTGGTGCTGATCCTGTCCACGATCCACGGCTTCCAGGCCTTCGACGTCATCTACAACCTCACCGGCGGCGGGCCCGTGGGAGCCACGACCCTCCTGGTGCAGTACGTCTACGACAACGCCTTCGGCCCCCAGATGCAGTACGGGATGGCGGCAGCCGGCTCCGTGGTGCTGTTCGTGGTGGTCATGGGCTTCACGGTGCTCAACTGGTTGCTGGGCCGACGCGCGGAAGCGGTGTGATCCGATCATGACGACAACCTCTGCCAAGCCCACCACCTGGACCTCGACCTCCCGCACCCGCGTGCGGCCCCGGGACGTGGTGCGCACCGTCAACCTCACCGCGCTCGCGCTGCTGGTGCTGATCCCGCTGCTGTGGACCGTGCTCGGCTCCTTCAAGAGCCCCTCCGAGCTGGCCCAGCGCCCGCCCACCATGCTGCCCCAGCAGTGGCACCCGGAGAACTACGTCGAGGCGCTCACCGGGTTCGACATGCTGCGCTACCTCACCAACAGCGTGATCGTGGTGGTGGTCGCGACGGTCCTGACGCTCGCAGTGAACTCGATGGCCGCCTATGCCCTCTCGCGCTACAACTTCCGAGGCCGGGACCTGCTGTTCCTGGTGACGCTCGCGACGATCATGGTGCCGCTCCAGGTCATCCTCATCCCCGTCTACCAGGTGACCGCGTCGCTGGGGCTGACGAACTCGCTGTGGGGCGTGATCCTGCCGGCCATCGCCACCCCCACCGGGGTGTTCCTGCTGCGCCAGTACATGCTCACGATCCCTGACGAGCTGATCGACTCCGCACGGGTGGACGGGGCGCGCGAGTTCGGGATCTTCTGGCGCGTGGTGCTGCCGCTGTGCAAGCCGGCGCTGGCGGTGCTGGCGATCTTCTCGGTGCTGTGGCGATGGAACGACTTCCTGTGGCCGCTGGTGGTGACCAATGAGCGCACCCGCACCCTGCCGGTGGCGCTGCAGCGCTTCGCGAGCCAGGAGGTGGTGCCCTTCAATCTGGTGCTCGCGATCTCGGTGGTCTCGATGATCCCGGTGCTGATCTGCTTCCTGGTGTTCCAGAAGCAGATCGTCCAGGGCATCGCCGCCTCCGGCATGAAATGACCTCCCGGGTGCGGAGATCACGAGAGGGTCTCCGCTCCCGAGACGTGCCTGCGGGAACACGGTTTCAATGGAAGAATGCTCGCGGCAAGCCTGTACTTACCTGAGGGGGACTCATGGAACTGTTCGTACCCGTCGTCGGCGTCATCGTCGTCGTGGCGGTCGTCCTGCTGATCGCGCTGATCGTCCTGATGCGCAGCTACCGGATCGCTGCGCCCAACGAGGCGCTGATCATCACCGGCCGCAACGCGAAGACCAGCCCGACCGGCGACATCGATCTCGAATCCGGCAGTGCTCGGGTGATCATCGGCGGCCGCGCGATCGTGCGACCGATCTTCGACCGCGCCTTCGTGCTGAGCCTGAGCTCGCGCCAGATCCCGGTCGAGGTCGACGGCTACTCGATGAACGGCATCTTCCTGCGCCTGCGCGGGGTGGCGCAGGTCAAGGTCGGTGGCAACATCGACGACGTCCGCAAGGCTTCGCAGCGCTTCCTTGATCAGCAGCAGCAGATCGACCACTACACCCAGGAGATCCTCTCCGGCACCCTGCGCGCTGTGGTCGGCACCCTGAGCGTCGAGCAGATCATCCGTGACCGTGCGTCCTTCGCCTCCCAGGTGCAGGCCGAGTCCGAGCACTCGATGAACAACCAGGGTCTGGTCATCGACACCTTCCAGATCTCCGCGATCGAGGATGACGGCTCCTACCTGCGTGACTGGGGCCGTCCCGAGGCCGCGCTGGTGGCGAAGCACGCCGCGATCGCCGAGTCGAACGCGAATCGTGAGTCGACCCAGGCCAGCAACCTCAACCTCCAGCAGGAGGCCGAGTCCAAGCAGGCCTTCGACCTCCGCAATGCGGAGATCAAGGAGGAGACCGACGCTCGGCAGGCCGTCGCCGATGCGTCCGGTCCGCTCGCCCGTGCTGCCCAGCAGCAGCGGATCATCGAGCAGGAAGAGATGATCGCGGTCCGCAACAACGACCTGCGCGAGAAGCAGCTGGTCGCCGAGGTTCACAAGCCGGCCGAGGCCAAGCGCTACGCCGAGCAGCAGGATGCGGACTCCAAGAAGTACACGCGCATCGCCGAGTCGGAGGCCCAGCTGACCGACGAGCGCAACCGCGCCGAGTCCCGCAAGGTCACCGCGGACGCCGAAGCCCACGCCATCGAGGCCCGCGGCCGCGCCGAGGCCGAGGTCGAGCTGCAGCGTCGCTCCAAGGACGCCGAGGCTGTTCGGCTCGAAGGCCAGGCAGAGGCCGACGCCCTGCGTGCCAAGGGCGAGGCCGAGGGTGCGGCGATCCGCGCCAAGGGCGACGCCGAGGCGGAGACCACTCGTGCTCGCGCCGAGGCCTACAAGCAGTTCAACGACGCCGCGGTGCTCAACCAGGTGCTCGAGGTCCTGCCTGCCGTCGCGAACGAGCTGGCAGCCCCGTACTCGAACATCTCCAACCTGTCGGTGTTCTCCACCGACGGCGAGGCGAAGATCGGACAGAACATCTCGGTGGGCCTCGCCCAGGTGCTCGACATGGTCAAGTCCACCACCGGGGTCGACTTCCAGGACACCCTCAAGCGCGCCGCCGACGGCGGTCGCGTGGTGCGTGAGCAGGCCGAGCACACGGAGGGCGCCTCGCGCACCGTCCCGTCGGCCGCTGCTGGCACCGACGCTGAGTCCGGCTCCGGCTCTGACGCCGACGCCGGCTCCGACAGCAAGGCCTGATTCGTCGGAGCGATTCTCCTGAGCGCCCCGGTCCCTCCACGCGGAGGGGTCGGGGCGCTCTGCTGTCCGGGCAGCTCCGGGCGCTTCGCTGTCCGGGAAGCTCCCTGCTCCGCAACCTGCTGTTCACCACCAGGTTTCCCGGGGTCTCAGCAGGCCGGTAGTCCTTCCTCTGCCGCCTCGAGAAGCTCTAGGGTGGAGCCATCTGGCGAGACGGTACGCACCGTTCGCCGCCCCACGCGAGTCAAGAAGAGGCCCTCCCCCATGAAAATCGGAATCCTGACCTCCGGCGGCGACTGCCCCGGCCTGAACGCCGTCATCCGCGGCGCGGTGATCAAGGGCGACAAGTACTTCGAGGACGAGTTCATCGGGTTCAAGGACGGCTGGCGGGGCGTGATCGAGAACGAGTGGATGACGCTCCCCCGCCGGCGGGTGCGCGGCATCGGGCGCATCGGCGGGACCATCCTGGGGACCTCGCGTTCCAACCCCTTCGCCGATGGCGAGGACGGCGCCGAGCTCGTGCGCCGCCATCTGGATGAGAACGACATGGACGCGATCATCGCGATCGGCGGCGATGGCACCCTGTTCACCGCGAACCGGCTCTTCGAGGCAGGCATCCCGGTGGTCGGGGTGCCGAAGACCGTCGACAACGACCTCGACGCGACCGACTACACCTTCGGCTTCAACACGGCGGTGGAGATCGCCACCGAGTCGTTGGACCGGCTGCGCGTGACCGGGGACTCCCACCATCGCTGCATGGTCGCCGAGGTGATGGGGCGCAGCGTGGGCTGGATCGCCCTGCACTCGGGGATGGCCGCGGGAGCGCACGTGATCTGCCTGCCGGAGTTCCCCCTGTCCCTCGACGAGATCTGCGCGCATGTGAAGTCAGCCTTCGACCGTGGCCGAGCCCCGCTGGTGGTGGTCGCGGAGGGATTCGTCCCCCGGGATGCCCCTGAGGACTTCATGAAGTACGACCTCGACGAGTTCGGGCGGCCGCGCTTCGGCGGGGTGGCCGAGGTGCTGGCCCCGCTGATCGAAGAGCGGCTCGGCATCGAGTCCCGAGCCACAGTGCTGGGCCACATCCAGCGCGGCGGCGAGCCGACCGGCTACGACCGGGTGCTCGCCACCCGGCTCGGCACCGCTGCCGTGGATCTCGTCCATGAGGGCGGCTTCGGTCGGATGGTCGCGCTGCGCGGCACCGAGATCGTGAACGTCCCGCTCACCGCGGCGATCGACAGCGTCAAGCGGGTGCCGGAGTCCCGTTGGCGCGAAGCCGAGGTGCTGTTCGGCTAGCGCCGGAGCGCCGCCACAGCGTCCTCGAGGTGGGGGTACTGGAACCGGAAGCCGACCTCGTCCAGCACGCGCGACGTGGCGTGGCGCCCGGTGAGCCCCAGTGCGGGGTCGGTGCGCAGCAGCGCCGCGCCCAGCCGCAGCAGCGGCGCCGGGGTGGGGAGGCCGAACGGCCGGCCGACGGCTCGGCGCAGGGTGCGCATCAGCTCGGCGTTCTGCACCGGGTGCGGGGCAGAGGCGATGACGATCCCGGCGGGCAGCCCCGGCTGTTCGAGTCCGAGTGCAGCGAGCACGATCCGCACCCAGTCCTCGACGTGGATCCAGCTCACCCATTGCCGCCCGGTGCCGACCGGTCCGCCGAGACCCCAGCGGGCCAGCAGCAGCAGCCGCTCGAGTGCCGGGGTTCCGGCCTCCAGCACGATGCCGGTGCGCATCACCACCACGTGGTCGCAGTGCGCTCCGTCCAGAGCGCGCTCCCACCGCTCGGCGACTCCGGTCATCTGCGGCAGCCCGACAGGTATGGGGCTCGACTCGTCCAGCCGTTGCTCGCCGGCGTCGGACCAGATCGCTGTCGTGGAGGCTTGCACCCAGTGCTCGAGCGGTCGCTCGAGCTACTGGGAGGCGTCGACGAGCGCGGTGGTCGCCTCGACGCGGGAGCGGGTGAGGTCGGCGATGTTCTCCGGCGTGGGCCGTGCATCCACCAGTTTGCCCGCCAGGTTGACCACCGCGGTTCCCGGGGCGTCCAGTTCGCGCGCCCAAGGGCCCACGGTGCGGCCGTCCCAGGGCACTTCGCGCACCCCGCCGCGCTGGGCGGGTGGGTGCGGTGAGCGGGTGAGGACTACGACGTCATGACCTCGCTCCGCGAGCGCTGTGCTCAGTGCGCGGCTCAGGGTCCCGGAACCGCCGGCGATGACGATGCGCATCCCTCTGCTCAGCTCTGCAGCGGCGTGTGGTCGGCACCGATCTCGCCGAGCAGTGCCTTGGCGTAGGAGGCGTGCACGGACTCCTCGTCGGAGGGGTGGTACATCCCGGCCCGCACGTCCCGGGAGAGTCGCTCGAGCTCGCTGCGGCGGAAGTACTGGGCGCCGCCGCTGGCGCGGAGCACCTGGTCCACTGCCCTGATCGCTGTCTCGGTGGCCCGGGACTTCACCCCGGAGAAGTGCAGGAACCAGCGCGGGCCGTGGTCCGTGAGACCCGGCCCCTGCACCCCCGTCCCGAGGGCGTCGAGATCGGCCATCACCTTCTCGATCTGCAGGATCACGCCGTCCACCCCGATCGCGGCATCGGCCAGGCGCCAGCGGATATCGGGGTCATCCGCGTGGACGATGCCCTTGGTGGCGTTGCGGCGGGTGGTGGCGACCTGGGTGCCGACGGCGAGCGCACGCTCGGCGATCCCGGTGTACACCGAGGCGATGAGCAGCTCGAAGGCGCCGAAGATCCCCATCACGAAGAGATCGGGGTTCGGGCCGACGGGGGTGGTGGTCAGCACCCGGTCCGCGCCGACGGGCGCCGCGTGAAGCCTGGTGGTGCGGGACTGTGAGGCGCGCATGCCGTGGGTGTCCCAGTCGTCGAGCACCTCGACGGAGTCGCTGCGCTCGATCACGCCGAAGACGAGTCGCGGATCCGCTTCGGTGGCCTCGGCGACCCTGCCGTGCACCACCAGCCGGTCCCAGACCGGGGCAAGGGAGGTGAAGATCTTGGTGCCGGAGAGGCGGAAACCTCCGCCGGACTGCACCTCGGCGCGGGTCGCGGAATCGAAGAGCATCGCGTCGTTGCCGGGTTCGGAGATCCCGAAGGCGAACAGCTTCTCCGCTGCGGCGTCCTCGAGGACGGTGCGCACGGAGTCCACGCCGAGCCGGTGGGCATGCAGCGCCGCACCGGTGACCACCAGGTGCATGTTCATCGACAGGGCCGTGGCCGGTGCCGCCTGGGCCAGGCGGCGCTGGATCCGTGAGGCCTCCAGCAGGGAGGCACCGAGCCCGCCGAGCTCAGTGGGCACCAGCAGGCGAAGATAGCCACGTGCCCGCAGATCCGCGAGGTCGTCCTCCGGGAAGGTGTTCTCCCGGTCATGGGTCACCGCGCGTTCGCGAAAGGTGCCCAGCAGCGCGTCCGGCAGGAAGGCGTCAGGAGCGAGGGCGGGGTCTGCGGCGTCGGGGGTGTCAGAGGCGTTCATGACCCCACGCTAGAGCACCCGCGCTGAAGACGTCTGCCCCTCAGACGACGGCGAGCGCGCTGTACTTCCCCTCCGCGTCCACTCCCCGGATGAAGAACTGCACCTCACCCGTGGGATCGTAGGGAAGGGTGAAGGCGCCGGTGCCTCCGATTGAGGTCCAGGCGTATTTCTCGGTACTGCGCCATTCATAGTTCACTGCCCCGAAGTCCGTGGGCTGAGGCATGATCCTGTCCCCGGTCTGGAAGGGGGCGCCTCTCTCGATCGTGATGCTGATCGGTTCGTACGGCACATCGCCCCAGGCGGGGGTGGTGAAGGTATGGGTGACGGTCTCGCTCTTCAGGCCCTTCTCGTTCACCGCATAGGCCGTGACGGTGTAGGTGGTCGATTCGGCGGGTTCGCACGTGGTGTTCATGTTCGATGAGCTCACGACTGTCCGATTGCAGGACAGGCCCTGCGGCTCGACCACGACGTGCTTGAACGGAACACCTCCGGAATCCGCCGGTCTGGTGAGGTAGACAGCGATCCGACAGTTCCCCGGTGAGTGACAGATGAACCCGGAGTCGTCGGCCTTGATCACCGGCGTGCCGGGCTTCGCGTACGGGGTGACGGAGGCCGTGGGGGCGGAGGGGGCGCTCTCTCCGCCCGCGAAGCGGTTGCGGGCCTGCACGGTGAAGCGATACGCGGTGCCGTTGTCCAGTCCGGTGATCCGCACCGCTTCGATCTCGCCGTCCACCGTCTTGGATCCGCCGTCCCAGCGGATCACGTACTCCTTGATCGGGGTGCCGTTGTCCTCGGCGTGCTCCCAGGACACCGCGGCGGTGCCGTTCGGTCCCTCCCCCTCTCCTTCGCTGGGCAGGGTGGCGGTGACCTGGGTGGGTGCCTCGGGCACTGCGAAGGGGACCACTTCGTTCGAAGAACTGGAGACCGCGCCGCGGCCCACCACATTCACGGCGGTCACGGTGAAGCTGTAGCTGGTGTTGGGATCCAGGCGGTGGAAGGTGTGCGACGTGGCATCTGCATCTGCCGTCTCGCTGGTCCCGTCCGAGCTGGTGACGATGTACGAGGTGATGTCCTCGCCGTTGGCGGTGTCGTCATCCGCCGCCGGCCAGCTGACCTTCATCCCGCCGCCGAGCGGATCGTTGACCCGTTCCGCGGTGACCTTCCCCGGCAGCTTCTTGGGCACGCCCGCCGGGTGCTCCGGAACTGACCAGTCGGACCATTCCGAGGGCTGCTCGGACAGGTTGCTGGCGCGCACCCGGAAGCGATGGACCTCGCCGTTGCGCAGGGGCTCCCAGAGCACCTGCATCGTCGCGGCGTCCACGGTGCGCTCCTTGAGCGCTCCGCTCTCGCTGATCTGCATCTGGAGCGTGTACTCCTGGAGCGCAGATCCCTTGTTCACCGGGGC
This sequence comes from Brachybacterium sp. AOP42-C2-15, assembly GCF_052377065.1. Classification (NCBI taxonomy): domain Bacteria; kingdom Bacillati; phylum Actinomycetota; class Actinomycetes; order Micrococcales; family Dermabacteraceae; genus Brachybacterium; species Brachybacterium sp. AOP42-C2-15. The sequence continues at coordinate 52,253 of NZ_JBQSWK010000023.1, read as the reverse complement.
GCGCCAGTCGACCGTGAGACCGCCATCGCCGCGGGTGACGGCGGGCGCTCCCGGCGGCTCCGGCCGCACATCCGGGGTGGCGGGTGCCGAGGGCGCCGAGATCGGTGAGTCCCCGACCTCGTTGTGCGCGATGACCTGGAAGGTGTATTCGCTGCCGTTGGCGAGGCCGGTCAGGGTGCAGGAGGTCGAGGGGCACTCCCGGGACACCGCCGGGCCGGTGGCCGAGGTGACGGTGTATCCGGTGATCGGGGCGCCGTTGTCGTCCCCGGCGGTGAACACCAGCTCGACGCTCCCGTCCCCGACCTGGCCGATCCGCGGGACCGACGGGGCCGCGGGCTTGCCGCGCACCGTCGCGAGGATCTCGCCGCTGACCCGGCGCTCCGGGTCCCCGGTCTGGTCATCCACGATGTAGGACGCGCTGAGCACTCCGGCGAAGTCCTCGTCCGGGGTGATCACCACCTGGTCACCGCTGATGTCCACCGATCCCTCGCCGTTGATCAGCTGCGCCGAGACCAGGGTGAGCGGATCACCGGGGAAGGGGTTCGAGTCGTTGGCCAGCACCGGCAGGGAGGCGGTGCGGCCGGCGTCGATCTCGGCGTTGTCCAGCACTGCGGAGGGCAGGGGGCGCTTGCTCCCGCCGACGAGGAGCTGGAAGTCGGCAGACACCGGGTCGGTGCTGCCATCGGTCACCGTCACCGGGACCTCCACGCTGGCCCCGCGCACCGCCTCCGCCGAGGCGCTTGCCGTGAGGGTGCTCCCGTCGACCGCGATGCTCACCCCGACGGGCAGCTCGGCCCCGGCGAGCGCGAACCGGAGGTCGTCCCCGTCCGGGTCCTCCGCGGCGGCGGTCAGATCGAAGGTGGTCGCCGCACCGCCCTGCTCGAGCTCGAGCGAGGCACCGCGGAAGGTGGGTGGAAGGTTCGTGTCCCCCGGCAGCACCTCGATCGGGATCACCAGCTGACCGGACGCGGCGGTGGCATCACCGGCTGGCCCGTCGGAGACCTCCAGGGAGATCGAATCCCGGCCGGCGAAGTCCTCGGCGGGCCGGTAGCTCAGCGTGCTCTGGTCCACGACCAGCTGACTCCCGTCGGTGTGCTCCGCACTGACCGTGGCCGCATCGAGGATCTGCGCGCCGGCAGCGCCAGGACGCACCCTCACCAGCAGCGGGTCGCTCAGGTCGATGCTGAGCTCGCTGCCCGCGACCACCTCGAGGGTGCCGCCGGCCCATACCGGGGCGATCATCGAGGTGCCAGGCACCCAGACATAGCCGGTGGAGGACTGCCCGTCGACGTCGGTGATGCGGTAGCGCAGCCGCTGCTGCTGCGCGGAGGGCACCAGGGTCAGGATCCCCGACTCGTCCAGTACGGCGTCCTCGCCGCCCTCGCTACCCTCGCCGACGTCGCCGTCGCCGAGCAGCTCGACCTCGAGGTCGTTGATGCTGCCGTCGGGATCGCGGTCATTGGCCAACACATCGACCTGGATCTCGGTCATCTCGGGGTCCAGGACATCTCTGGGGTCCACGAAGTCATCGATCGCGACCGGTGCCCGCAGCGGTGCATTCGGATCCACCCGCACGGTGAGGGTGGCGGCGCTGCTGAGCTGCCCATCGGAGATCTCGTGGAGCACCGGATGGGTTCCCGCCTCGGCAGGCGTCACCACCGTGATCAGGTCCGTGCGCTCACCCTCTGCCTGTGGAACCACCTCGAGGTCGGTGGTGGCGGAGACGGTCTCATGCAGCAGCGTCAGGGCGTCGCCCTCCGGATCGGAATCGTTCTCGAGCACCTGGGCCTGGACCTCGCGCTCGGGCCGGACGTCGATCACGTCGTCCACCGCGTAGGGCGGCTGGTTCTGCGCGGACGGGGCGGCGGTGCCGATGAGCACCTCGGCGGTGCCCACGGCGCCGGAGCGATCCATCACCTGGTAGCGGAAGCGGTCGGTGCCCACCGATCCCTCGAAGGGCACATACTCGATCCAGTGACCGGTGGCGCTGGTGACCTCGCCGAGCTCGGGGACGGGGTCCGAGATGCCCATCAGCATCACCGAGTCGCCGTCGGGGTCGATGCCGGTGGTGGAGACCGGGATCCGCACCGGGGCGCCCGCCACGGCACGCGCGACCAGGTTCTCCGGGCGGGGCGGGGCGTTGGAGGCATCGATCGGGACGATGCGCACGGTCAGCCGGGCCGCGCCGCTGCGTCCGGTCTCATCCACCACCTCGTAGGTGAGGGTCGCCTCGCCGCTCGCGTCGGGTGCGGCGGAGAAGCGGATCTGCTGATCATGGAGCTCGGCCTGGCCGAGGTCCTCGGATCCCGCGATGTCGGTGAGGTCGCCGAGGTGAAGGTCCGAGTTCGTGGGAGAGAGGTCGTTGTCGAGCACGTCGACCAGGACCATGTCACCGGCGCGCACCACGGCCTCGTCCGGGGCGCCGACGGGGTTGGCGAACTGGGTGTCGGTGCGGGCGAGCATCACCCGGATGGTGCCGGTGGAGCTGCCGGTGGAGTTGGCGACTTCGTAGGTCAGCGGCACCGGTTCCTCGGTGACCTCCGCCCCGGGGGATGCCTCGACCCGCACCAGGTGGTGGCCGACCACGGTCGCCTTCAGCCCGCTGCCCTCGGGGAGCTCCACCGAGCCCAGCACCAGCACCCCTCCGGTGGGGTCCACATCGTTCTCGAGCGGATCCAGCAGGGTGTCGCCCCCGGTGGTGACCAGCCCCATGTCATCCACGGCGACCGGCAGCATCGCATCGCGGCCCGGCGGGACCACGTCGATCCGGATCAGACCGCGCGAGCTGGCCGCCGGAGCGGAGACCGTGTAGCCGACGTAATAGGTCCCCTCCGCTCCGCTGACGCTCACGGAGCCGGTGACCAGGTCCGCGTCGATCTCGAGCCCCTCGACCTCGTCGACATGGGTGAGCTCGAGGGAGCCGCCTGCGGGGTTGATGTCGTTGGCCATCGGCGCGAAGGTCGCAGAGCGGCCGGCGACCACCTGCACATGGTCCGTGGTGGTGATCGGCTCGAGCTCCGTATCGGTCACCGACTCCACCTCGAGGACGTCCTCGGAGGTCTTGCCATGCTCGTCACGGAACGTGAGGGTGATCTGCTTGGTGCCGATCACCAGGCCGGCGTCGTCGAGGGTGACGGTGCCATCGGCACGAAAGCTGAGGAGGTCCTCGGGGGCGATGCTCGCATCGGCGAGGTAGAAGGCGTCTCCCTCCGGGTCCTCCCAGTAGGGCAGCACGTTGAGGGTGACGGTGCTGCCGGAGAGCACCTGCACCCGGATGGCCTGATCGGCGGGGACCGGGGCAGTGTTCTGCGAGGGTGGGTGCACGGTGAGGGTGACGGTGGCGGTATCGGTGCCGCCGCGGCCGTCCTCGACCTGATAGGTGAAGGTGGCGGTGCCGCTCGCGGAGTCCTCGACCGCGATCTGCAGCTGCGTGCCGCCCCGGATGGGGGTAACGGTGCCGATGCCCGGCTGCTCGCCGCTGAGCTCGGCGAGCAGCACGTCCCCGTCGGGGTCGCTGTCATTGCGGGTCACCGGCAGCACCACGTTCGCTCCGGCGCGCACCCCGTACTCGTCGTCGTTCGCGGTCGGGGGGCGGTTCTCCTGGTCGCGGTCCGCCTCGACGTCGGTGATGGTGGAGGTGACCGTCTCGGTCTCCTTCTCCTTGTCGTTCTGCTGGATGTCCTGCGTGATCACCCAGTCATCGACCATGGTCATGTCATCCCGGATCATCCAGGAGAAGCCTTCGACGTGGTCGTTGAGCACCACCAGGTCGCGATTGACCCGCAGCACCAGCTCGGAGGAGGCCGTCGCCTCCGGCACCACGCCGGAGGCCGGCTCCGCTCCCTCGCAGAGGCGGAGGTAGCGCTGTGAGCCGTTCCAGGCACCGTAGCTGCAGCCGGCGACCTGGGCGGGTGCGGCCGGGGTGCCGGTCCCGCCCGCCGGGTGCGCCACCGGTGTGCCGCCGTCCATCGGGACCTGGAGCAGCGAGTCCGTGGTCGCGAGCACCACCTGGTCGGAGTCACCGCCCGGCTGCTGGAGGGCGACGCCGCTGGCATCGGCGACCCCGCTGGAGGTGAGGTCGACGGTGCGCAGCTCGGTGCCGAGGCGCAGCAGTCTCTGCTCCCGATCCAGCACCACGGGCTGCTCCGCGACCGCGGTCAGGGCGACCGAGCCCTCCCTCGTGGAGATCCCGCTGACGGTGATCGGGTCCCGCGTCTCGGGTTTCGCGGTGTCCACGCCGCGTGGGAAGGTGTGGAGCTGGTCGCCGTCGAGCACGAACACGGTGCCGGAGGTGGTGACGGTGACCTCCACGGCGGAGCCGCTGGCCTCGTGCACGGGCTCGACTCCTCCCGGGGTGAAGGCGGCGGCCTGCTCCGGGGTGAGGATCCAGACCCTGCCATCGGCGGCAGCGATCGCCACCCGGTCCCCGCCGAGCGCGAGGGAGGACTCCGGTGGGAGCTCGACGACGCCGCCGCGCAGCACGGAGGCGGTGTTCAGGACGCTGTAGCCACGGGCACCGACGGCGAGGACGACGTAGCCCGACTGCACGATGTCGAGGTCGTCACCCCTCAGCGAGAGGCGGGCGTCGAGCTCCTCGGCGTCCACGTTCAGGCGGCCGACGAACCCCTCAGAGCGATTGGTGACCCAGACCCCGCCATTGGAGACGTCGATGTCGGAGGACTGCAGTCCGGGATAGCGCAGCGCGAACGCTGTGAGCACGAGGGCGAACAGGGTGATCACGGCACTCGAAGCAACCGCTGTGCGGCGTCGACGTGCGGCTGCGGCCCTGGCGCTCACTGCGGTGTTCCTCCCCCGCCGCAGTGCATCCCCGGAGGCCCCCCGTCCGGGCGCCTGCCTGCGGCCGTCACATCGTACCGCTCGGTCGGGCGCCGCGGACAGCACCGCCCGCGATGTCTACCCCGGATCGCTCAGCAGCTCATCCCCCAGCAGCTTCAATCACCAGCAGTTCGCCCTTCAGCCCTTCACGCACCTGCACCTCAGCCGGTCATGCGCACCGTCGCGACCACGGGGCGATGGTCCGAGGAGCGTCGGGTTCCCACCTCGACGCTGCTGACCTCGATCTCGCCGCGCACCCAGAGCGAGTCAATGCGCCGCACGGGAAAGCGGGCCGGATGGGTCGCGAGCCTCAAGCTGCGCAGCGGCGTCATGACCACGTCGAGCTGAGCGTGAATCTGTGAACGCGGGCCTACCCTCCGAGCGGACTCCACGACTCGAGCCGTGGACGCGCCGTCTCCTGAAGCCGCCTCCTGGGCAGCATCTCGCCATAAGGTCTGGGCAGCATCTCGCCATCCGGTGGCGGCGAGAGCGGCCAGCTCCGGAGCGGAGGGATCGGCGTTCATGTCCCCCATCAGCAGCGCCGGACCCGTGAGGTCCGCAGCGAGGCGGATAATGCCCTGCACCTGGGCGGTGCGGTGCGCGCGGCCGGCATTGTCGAGGTGGGTCACCAGCACGTCGAGCTCCTGCTCCCCCGGCCCACGGATCCGCGCATGGAGCACGCCGCGGGGCTCCGTCGGCGGCGCGCAGCCAGGGTGGGCGGGCAGCAGGGCGAGGGAGTGCCTGAGGATCTCGTGGCGGGTCAGCAGGGCGAGCCCGTAGCGGCGGGGCGGCTCACTCTCACGGGCGGGCGGCAGCTCGAGAGCGGCACCGAAGCAGACCTGCATCCCCAGCAGCTCCCCGAGTCGTGCGGCCTGATCCTCGTGCCCGGAGCGGGGTCCGAAGCCCTGGTCCACCTCCTGCAGGCCGATCACCTCGGCATCGAGCGCCGCGATCTCGCGGGCCGTGCGCGCGAGATCCACCCGGCCGTCGTCGCCGAGCCCGTGGCGGATGTTGTAGGTCGCCACCCGCCACGTGCTCATCGCATCACTGCAGGCAGCTGGGGCCCAGCAGCGTCTTCAGCGAGGCGTACAGCGCGGCCGAGGGGTTCACCGAGAGCCGCTTGTCCAGCTGCATCAGGGTGGTGCGGCCCGGCTCCTGCAGGCGCAGCCGCACCTCGCTGGCGCCGGGATTGTCCTCCAGCACCCCGCGCAGCTCGCTGACCACACGCTCGGTCGCGCGGGTCGCCGGCAGGGCGATGACCACGGGCCCGTCGGCCCCTCCCCCGGTCTCGGGGACGGTCATCTCCATCACCCGCAGCTCCGGCATGCCCTTGGAGGTGTCCACCCGCCCCTTCATCGAGACGATGAGATCCTCAGCGAGCTCCCCGGCGACCGTCATATAGGTGGAGGGGAACAGCAGGCAGTCGATCGAGCCCTCGAGGTCCTCGACGGTGACGATCGCCCACATGTCACCCTTCTTGGTGGTCTTGCGCTGCAGGGTCGTGATCAGCCCGGCGATGGTCACCATGGCGCCGTCCTCGACGGCACCGTCATCGGCCAGGGCGCTGATCGTGGTCGAGGAGTTCTGGGCGACGACATGCTCGAGCCCGTACAGCGGATGGTCGGAGACGTACAGGCCCAGCATGTTCCGTTCGAACGCGAGCTTCTCCTTGCGGTCCCACTCGGGAAGATCCGGGATCGTGATGGTCGCTGCGGAGCCGGTGGTCATGTCTCCGTCGTCCGCGCCGCCGCCGAACACATCGGCGAACAGGTCGTACTGGCCCTGAGCCTCCTTGCGCTTCACATCGACCACGGAGTCCACGGCGTCCTCATGGATCAGCACCAGCGAGCGACGGTTCGCGCCGAGCTGGTCGAAGGCACCGCCCTTGATGAGGGACTCGATGGTGCGCTTGTTGCACACCGACAGCGGGACCTTGTCCAGGAAGTCGGTGAAGGAGGTGAAGGCGCCCTTCTCCTCGCGGGTGCGGATGATCTCCTCGACCACGTGGGCACCGACGTTGCGGATCGCCGAGAGCCCGAAGCGGATGTCCTCGCCGACGGCGGAGAAGTACAGATCGGACTCGTTCACATCCGGCGGCAGCACGGTGATGCCGCGGTGGCGGCAGTCGCCCAGGTACAGGCCCAGCCGGTCGCGGTTCTCCTGGGTGGAGGTCAGCAGCGCGGCCATGTACTCGGTGGGATGGTTCGCCTTGAGGTAGCCGGTCCAGTAGGACACCACCCCGTAGGCGGCGGAGTGCGACTTGTTGAAGGCGTAGTCGGCGAACGGCATGAGGGTCTCCCACAGCGCCGTCACGGCGGCCTTGGAGTACCCGTTGTCCTGCATACCGGCCTCGAAGGAGGCGAACTGCTTGTCCAGCTCCGACTTCTTCTTCTTGCCCATGGCGCGGCGGAGGATGTCGGCCTGACCGAGGCTGTAGCCGGCGACCTTCTGCGCCGTCTGCATGACCTGCTCCTGATAGACCAGCACGCCGTAGGTCTCGCCGAGGATCTCCGAGAGGGGCTCCTCGAGCTCCGGGTGGATCGGGGTGATCTCCTGCAGCCCGTTCTTGCGCAGCGCGTAGTTGGTGTGGGAGTTCATGCCCATCGGGCCCGGACGGTACAGCGCCGAGACCGCGGTGATGTCACCGAACTGGTCGGGCTTCATCTGCCGCAGCAGGGTGCGCATGCCGGAGCCGTCCAGCTGGAAGACGCCCAGGGTGTCGCCGCGCTGCAGCAGCTCGTAGGTCTTCTGGTCGTCGAACGGCAGGGTCTCCAGGTCCGGCGGGACCTTCCCGTTGCGCTCCATATTCGCGATCGCGTCGGAGAGCACGGTGAGGTTCCGCAGCCCCAGGAAGTCCATCTTCAGCAGGCCGAGGGTCTCGAGCGTGGGGTACTCGAACTGGGTGATGATCTGGCCGTCCGAGGGGCGGCGCATCATCGGGACGATGTCCTTCAGCGGGTGGCTGGACATGATCACGGCGCAGGCGTGCACGCCCCAGCCACGGGTCAGCCCCTCGACGCCCCGGGCGACCTCGACGACCTTCTGGACGTCGGGATCCTCGTCATGCAGCCGGCGGAACTCCCCCGCCTCGGCGTAGCGCTTGTCCTCGGGGTCGAAGATCCCGTTGACCGAGATGTCCTTGCCCATCACGGTGGGCGGGAGGGTCTTGGTGAGCTTGTCGCCCATCGCGAAGGGGTAGTCGAGCACGCGGGCGGCGTCCTTGAGCGAGTTCTTCGTCTTCATCACGCCGTAGGTGATGACCTGGGCGATGCGGTCATCGCCGTACTTGCGCTCGACGTACTCGATCACCTCGCCGCGGCGGCGATCATCGAAGTCGACATCGAAGTCGGGCATGGACACGCGGTCGGGGTTCAGGAACCGCTCGAACAGCAGGCCGTGCTCGAGCGGGTCGAGGTCGGTGATGCGCATCGCGTAGGCGACCATCGAGCCGGCGCCGGAGCCACGGCCCGGGCCCACCCGGATGTCCTGCTCCTTGGCCCACTTGATGTAGTCCGAGACCACCAGGAAGTAGCCCGGGAAGCCCATCTGCAGGATCACGGAGACCTCGTAGTCGGCGCGCTTCTGCACATCATCGGGGATGCCGGAGGGGTAGCGGTACTCCAGGCCCCGCTGGACCTCCTTGACGAACCAGGACTCCTCGTCCTCCCCGGGCGGGGTGGGGAAGTTCGGCATGTAGTTCGCGCCCTCGTCGGTGGTGCGGAACTCGACCTCGCACATCTCGGCGATGGTCAGGGTGTTGTCGCACGCCTCAGGGAACTCGCGGAACAGCTCGCGCATCTGCCGCGCCGACTTCAGGAAGTAGCCGGAGCCGCCGAATTTGAAGCGGTTGGGGTCGTTCAGGCGCGAACCGGAGTTGATGCACAGCAGCACGTCCTGGATCTGCGCATCGTCCTCGGTGACGTAGTGGAGGTCGTTCGTGGCCACGAGCGGGGCGCCGATCGCCTTGCTCACCTCCAGCAGGTCCTTGGTGACCCGCTTCTCGATGTCCAGGCCGTGGTCCATCAGCTCGATGAAGTAGCTGTCCTTGCCGAACATGTCCTGGAACTCGCCAGCGGCCTTGACCGCCTCGTCGAACTGCCCCAGGCGCAGGCGGGTCTGGACCTCGCCGGAGGGGCAGCCGGTGGTCGCGATCAGGCCCTCGGAGTACTTCGAGAGGATCTCGCGGTCCATGCGCGGCCACTTGCCCATCTGACCGTCGAGCGACGCCTCGGAGGCGAGCCGGAACAGGTTGTGCATGCCCGGGGTCGACTTCGACAGCAGGGTCATGTGGGTGTAGGCGCCGCGGGCCGAGACGTCATCGCCGGCGGCCTGCTGCTCCTTGGTGCCCCACTGCTGGCGGGTGCGGTCATGGCGGCTGGTCCCCGGGGTCACATACGCCTCGACCCCGATGATCGGCTTGACGCCGGCATCGGTCGCGGCCTTGTAGAACTCGTAGGCGCCGAAGAGGTAGCCGTGGTCGGTGATCGCCACCGCGCTCTGCCCCTGCCGCTTCGTCTCGGCGACGAGTTTGTCGATCTTCGCAGCACCGTCCAGCAGGGAGTAATCGGTGTGCACATGCAGATGCACGAAGTCATCAGAGTCCGCGGAAGCCATACCCACCAGAGTAGCCGTGGAGCCTCCGACCGAGGGATTCAGGGAGGGGTCGGAGAGGTCACCCAGCACCTCCGGCGTGTCGCCCGGCCCGCACCGGGCGCGCCGGGCGCGCACCGGGGCTCACCGCGGTGCGGAGACCTCCGCGTGGGTGCGCAGGATCCCCTCGGTGGTGCCCTGCGGAGCACGGCCGATCCCGCATTCGGTGGCCACCCCGAAGGGCTGGTTCAGCGCGGTGGACGCTGCGGCGATGCGCCGCCGCGCCCCCTCGGAGCCGTCCTCGCGGTGCACCAGCCCGAGGTACAGCTCGTCCAGCCGTGGCAGCTGCGCGAGCGGAGCGAAGTACGCCGCATCGTCCCGCTCGATGGGCACCGGCAGATGCAGCCAGGTCAGCTGCCGGGCGGCGCTGTCCACCAGGGCGTCGGCGAGCTGCACCAGCGTGGCGGCATCGCGCGGTTCGACGAAGTGCCGCTCCCCCGCATCGCCGTAGCAGAGGTGCACCCCGGCCTCGACATCCAGCGGCACCGCATCCACCAGCGCCGCGAGCCGGGTCACGATGCCCGCCAGCAGATCCCCACTCCACCAGCCCTCCATAGGGCTGCCGTAGCCGGAGGCACCCTCGAGGATCCCCAGCTCGCTGGCCACGTCCCACTGGATCGCGAGGTCCTCGTGCGGGATCGCCTCGAGGATCTCCTCGAGCTCGCGCAGCAGCGCTTCGGTGTAGATCGGCTCGATGGCGGCCCTGTCCGCACCGGTGAAGAAGGAGGAGATCACTGCGACCGGTGTCGGCAGGGAGACCTGGAAGCGGATCCCCTGCGCGATCACGCCCTGCTCGCGCAGCCGGGCGAAGATCGGATAGGAGTCCTTCGCCGCGGCGGCGTAGCCGAGCGGCGGCAGCGTGATCCCGGCGGGGTCGACGCCGTCGGCCAGCCGCAGCGGCCGCGCATCGATGCCGGCGCCGAAGGGGATCGGCTGCTCGCCGACGCGTTCGATGCCTGCGGCCTGGCCGAGGACGTCCGGCTGGAACATGATCCAGTGGAATCTCTTCCCTACCTCGCCGTCGGGGATGCGCCGGACATGGCGGCCGAGGATCTCCGCCACCGTGCGCATCGTCTTCTCGGCATCATCGAAGTTCACGCTGCCCGTGAGGAGGGCGCCCTGGGGTTCGGTCATGGGGACAGCCTACGGAGGTGGGAGCTCCGGTGCCGGATGCTCCAGCGTCTCGCACTCAGCTCTCGCGTCTCGAGTCTCGCGCTCGGCACGTGCGTCTCAGGAGCCGCTCATGCCGCTCAGCTCCTGGTGCCGTCTCCCTCGGCCTGCTGCTCCCGCCGGGTCTCCTGGAGCAGGGAGTCCAGGTAGTCGTGGACGTCCTCGAAGCTGAGCGAGCGTTCATCGCGGCGCGGCGGGATGCCGCCGACGAAGGCACCGCCGTGCCAGGCCATCGAATCATCCGGGAGCGTGGGATCGTCAACGCGCCACAGATCGATCGGGATCGCATGGGCGACGAGATCACGGGCGACCTCCTCGGCCTGGGCCGGGCTCCCTGAACGCTGCAGCACCGAGACCAACAGCGACTGCGCCGCCCAGGCCACGGCATCGTCCCGGGAGTCCTCCCCCGGGTCCACGGATTCCTGCACCAGGGCGGCATAGCTCGCGGCCAGCTCGTCGGCCCCATCCTCGAAGTGGTCCTTGGCGACCCGGAGCGCGACCCGCGGGACCAGATCCCTGGCTTCCCAGAGGACCGCCGCGCCGACCAGCGCCATGCCCACGCCGGTCGGGAAGTCCGGGTCCAGCGCCATCGGCGTGGATGGCGCCTTGCCGGCGCGACGGTCGTCATCAGCCGCGAGATAGGTGCGCACCGCCTCGGCGACTGCCTCACGGGCCCGCTCAGCATCGCGCAGCGTGACCTCGGCACCGGCCGGATCGATGCCCAGGCGGCGGGCGACCCGGAGGAACGGGAAGTCGGGACGGTCCAGCGCCGCCTCGTGGGAGGGCGTCAGCGCACGGGAGATCTGCTCATCGTTCATCCTTCGACGCTACCGCCTGCCAGACTGTGCGCGTGCCCGCCACCGCTGTGATCCGCCTGCGCCCGCTGCATGTGGCCGATGTCCCGGTCTTCTCTTCCTGGGGCCAAGACCCACGCTTCGTCGAGCACGCCGGGTGGAGCCCCGGCCTCCCCGATTCCGAGCTGCGCGCGTTCTGGACCGGTCTGGTGAACACCCCGCCACCCGAGCTGCTGCGCCTGGGCGCCGTACGGGATCAGGTGCTGATCGGCTATGTCGACCTGCACGGCGTCGGACCGTGGGAGCGCGAGCTCGGCTATGCGATCGGCCCCAGCACCTGCTGGGGGAAAGGGCTCGGCACCGCGGTCGCAGGGGCCGCTCTCCACTACGCCTTCGACGTGCTGGGCCTGGAGTCGGTGTGGGCGGAGGCACTGCCCGCGAATGCAGCATCGCTGCGGATCCTGCAGCGGATCGGGATGCGGAGCACCGGCAGCGGAGAGCAGGAGGAGTTCCTCGGGGGGACCGGGCGCTATGAGCAGTTCCGGATCACCCGCCGGGAGCATGCCCGGCTCAATGACCCCGCAAGGCCTCCAGCGCCGACTGCAGATCTGCCGGGTACTGCGAGACGAACCTGACCTCCTCGCCGGTGGCGGGGTGGATGAAGGTCAGCTCCATCGCGTGCAACCACTGGCGAATCAGGCCCACCCGCTCGGCGAGACGCGGGTCCGCGCCGTACAGCGGGTCGCCCACCAGCGGGTGATGCAGCGCGGCCATATGGACCCGGATCTGATGGGTGCGTCCCGTCTCGAGGCCTACCTTCAGCAGGGTCGCGCCCTGCAGGGCTTCGAGCGTCTCGTAGTGGGTCACCGAGTGCTTGCCGTCGCTGCGCACCGCGAACTTGTAGTCGTGCTGCGGGGAGCGCCCGATAGCGGCCTCGATGGTGCCCGCCGGCTGCTCCGGGGTGCCCTGGCAGACCGCGTGGTACACCTTGCCGACCTCGCGGGCACGGAAGGCATCCTTGAGGGTGGTGTAGGCGCGCTCGGTGCGTGCCACCACCATCAGCCCGCTGGTGCCCACGTCCAGGCGGCTCACGATGCCCTGCCGCTCCGCGTCGCCGGTGGTGCGGATGCTCACGCCCGCGGCGGCCAGATGGCCCAGCACGGTGGGGCCGGACCAGCCGGCGCTCGGGTGCGCCGCCACTCCCACGGGCTTGTCGATCACCACGATGTCGTCATCCTGGTGGATCAGGCTCATGCCGTCGGCGATCTGCGGCCGGACCTCGACCGCGGGCTTCTCGTCCGGCAGCTCGACGTACACCATCGCGCCGGGCTCGAGCCGGGTGGAGCGGGCCGGGACCTGGCCATCGACAAGGACGCCGCCGTTCGTCACGAGCTCTGCGGCGCGGGTGCGGGAGAGACCCAGCATCCGTGAGATGCCCACATCGATCCGCTCCCCGGCGAGCCCCTCGGGCACCATCAGCGTGCGGGAGGAACTCATTGCTTCTCCTGCACGGTGTCATCGTGAGTCGGCTCGGTGTCGTCATGAGCCGGCGCAGTGTCGTCGGCGGCGCCAGCGGCTGGCGCGGTGGCGTCGCCAGCTGGCGCGCCACCTGCAGCTGCGGTATCGGCAGCGGCGTCGCGACGTGCCGGATCCGCGTCGACCCCGAACAGGCCCAGGGCGACGATCAGGATCGCGCCGCCCACCACGGCCATGTCGGCGACGTTGAACACCGGCCAATTGGGCAGTTCGAGGAAGTCGACGACGGCGCCGCGGAAGGGCCCCGGATCGCGCAGCAGGCGGTCGTGGATGTTGCCCAGCGCGCCACCCATGATCAGACCGAGGGCGACGGTGTACCAGGGCGAGCGGACCGCCTTGACGGCGAAGACGATCACGCCGATCACGATCGCGATCTGCAGGCAGGTGACCACCGGGGTGATCTCCGAGCCCATCCCCCAGGCCGCCCCGCTGTTGTACAGCAGGGTCAGCTGGAGGATCTCACCGATGAACGGCTGGGGATCCAGCAGGGGCAGCGACTCCACCGCCCAGTTCTTGGTGATCTGGTCGATCACGGCGAGGACCGCGCCGATCCCGGCGATGGTGCCGAGGACTGTTCCACGGCTCAGACGGCGACGAGCGCCGGACCCCTGGGGCCCGGCGCTCGTCGGCGTGGAAGCAGGGGTGTTCACAGACCGAAGTTCGCCTGCTTGTCCTGCGTCTCGCTGCTGTCGAGATCGCTGAGCTGGTTCTCGAGGTAGTTGCGCAGACGGTTGCGGTAGTCGCGCTCGAAGTTGCGCAGGCCTTCGATGGTCTTGTCGAGCTCTGCCTTCTTGGTCTCGAGGTCGGCGAGCGTGGTGCGGGACTTCTCCTCGGCCTCGCCGACGATGCGCATGTGCTCGTCGTTGGCCTCGCTGATCAGACGATCGCGCTCGTCCTCACCGTTCTTGACGTACTCGTCGTGCAGACGGTTCGCCAGGGCGATGATGCCGGCGGCGGACTGATCGGGGCTCTCCGGCGCCGGCGCGGCCACGGGGGCGGGCTGCTCGACGGCCTCGTCCTCGACCACGGCCTGCGGTGCGGTGGCATCGATCTCGACCTCATCGTCGGCGCCGATGGGCGTGGTATCGATGATCGCGTCCGTCTCACCGGTCGCGGAGACATCGCCGACGGGTGCCGCTGCACTGGTGCCGGTCTCGAGCTCGGCGATGCGGTTGTGCGCCTCCTCGAGCTCCTTCTTCAGGCGCTCGTTCTCAGCGAGGAGTTCCTTCAGGCGAGGTTCCACGTCGTTGTCGAGGAAGTTGTCGACCTCGTCCATGTCGTAGCCCTCGGAGAACCGGACCGGCGTGAACCGCTGATTCTGTAGGTCTTCGGGCATCAGAGCCATGGGTCACCTTTTCTTAGTGCGGGAGTTCAGATGCGCGGTGGGCGCGGCGCGTTCAAGCCTAGCGGATGCTGCAGAGGTTCCTGGACCGGAGCCTCCTCACATCGCCATTCCGCCGAGCACCCGCAGCAGGATCCATCCGAGGACCAGCAGGATCATCAGGCTGAGGTCGAGCGCCACCGCGCCGATCCGCAAGGGCGGGATCAGGCGGCGCAGCCCCAGCACAGGAGGGTCGGTCAGCGTGTAGACGACCTCGAACAGGACCAGCATCAGCCCCGAAGGCCGGTACTCCCTGGCATAGGACTGGATCCACTCGAGCACGAGGCGAGTGATGAGCAGGAGGAGATACACCAGCACTGCGAGGTACAGCACTCCTGCGACGATCTGCACGGGAACGCTCAGCTCTGGTTGTAGAAGCTGCCCTCGTCGGCCGAGGTATCCCCGTCGACCTGGACGAACTCCGGGGAGAGCAGGAACACCTTCGAGGTGACGCGCTCGATGGTGCCGCGCAGGCCGAAGACCAGCCCGGCCGAGAAGTCGACCATGCGCTTGGCGTCGCCGTCCTGCATGTCCGAGAGGTTCATGATGACGGGGACGCCGTCACGGAACGACTCGCCGATCGCCTTGGCGTCGTTGTAGGACCGCGGATGGATCGTGGTGATGCGGTGCATCGACTCCTCCACTGCCGGGGCCATGGCCACCACGTTCGAATGCTGACGGATCGGGGTCACCTGGGCCTCCCGTTCTGGTGCGGCCTCGGGGCCACGCTCGGTGCGGCGGGACGGTGCGGCAACCTCGTCATGGCGGAGCCGTTCGTCCTCGTAGTACTCGTCATCGACCTCGTTGGCGAGGCCGAGTGCGACCATGGCGTTGCGCCAGGTTCCCATCGCAGATCTCCCAGTCTGTTGTTCACGCTGACCAGGGCTCCAGGGAAGCACGGGGAGTGCGCGGGAGCCCTTACCCGTTGAAACTACCGCAGGGATTTCCTCGACCCCGGGAGGTGCCCGGCGTGTCGTGAGCGTGTCTGGGCGGGCGCGTCACTCGCGGCGCAGGATCCCGGCGAAGCGCCCGGTGGTTGCCTGGCGGCGGTAGGAGTAGAAGCGTTCGTCCTCCAGGGTGCACGGATGGTCCGCGTCGATGGCGGAGGGCGGGATACCCGCCGCGGAGAGCACCTCGATCGCGCCCGCGCGCAGATCCACGGAGGGCGTGCCCCAGGAGGTGGTTGCCCAGGTGGCGGGCAGCAGCCGTGCCGACTCCTCCCGCATCGCCGCGGGCACCTCGTAGCAGGCACCGCAGATCGCGGGCCCGATGCTCGCCGTGAGATCCGCCGGGCGGGCCCCGAACTCTGCCATCGCCTCGATGGTCCGCTGCAGGACTCCGGCCAGCAGTCCCACGCGCCCGGCATGGGCTGCAGCGATCGTGCCGGAGACGGGATCGCTCAGCAGCACCGGCAGGCAGTCCGCGACCATGATCGCGAGCCCCACATCCCGGCGATCGGTGACCAGGGCGTCGGCGGTGACCACCGGCGCGGTTCCCGTCGGTGGAAGCACGTGGACGTCCGCGGAGTGGACCTGATCCACGAAGATCAGCGGCACTCCGAGCTCAGTCTCGAGCAGCTCCCGGTTGCGGGTGACGGATCGCTCCTCGTCCCCGACGTGGCGCGCGAGGTTCAACCCGGCGTGCTCACCCGTGCTGACCCCGCCCTCACGCCCCGTGAACAGGGCACGGGCCCCGCGAAGTCGCGAGGCCCGTGCAGGAAGTGCTGAGGTCACTTGAGGAAGGACGGCAGATCGAGGTCGTCATCGTCGGACGGCGGCTCCTCGATGTGCGGGGGGCGTGCCGGCTCGCGCTCGGGGGCTCGCGGTGCGGGCTGCGGCGCGACCCGCTCCTGCTGCGAGTACTGCCCGCCCTCGGTATCCGCCGCGTCGAGCACCTCGGTCTCGGGCTCGGTCGCGCTCGGTCGCGACGGGGAGAAGGCCTGCTGCGGCAGTCCCCAGGCCCCGGGCGCACCGGAACCGGCCGCTCCGGCGCTGGCCCCGTGGGCGGTGCGCTGCTCCTGGTGGGGAGCGCGCGGTGCCGCTGCGCGGGGCTGCTCGGCGCGCGGCTGCTCGGCACGGGGTGCCGGGCGATGCTGCGGGGTGACGTCCTGTCGCTGGGCCGGACCGCCGCCCTCGAAGCCGGCCGCGATGACCGTCACGCGCACCTCATCGCCCAGGGCGTCGTCGATGACGGAGCCGAAGATGATGTTGGCATCGGGGTGGGCGGCCTCCTGGACCAGGCGGGCCGCTTCCGAGACCTCGTACAGGCCGAGGTCGCTGCCGCCCTGGATGGAGAGCAGCACGCCATAGGCGCCGTCGATCGAGGCTTCGAGCAGGGGGCTGGACACCGCGAGCTCGGCGGCCTGCAGGGCGCGGTCCTCGCCGCGGGCCGAGCCGATGCCCATCAGGGCGCTGCCGGCGCCCTGCATGACGGACTTGACGTCGGCGAAGTCCAGGTTGATCAGACCCGGGGTGGTGATGAGGTCGGTGATGCCTTGGACACCGGAGAGGAGGACCTGGTCCGCGCTCTTGAAGGCGTCGAGCATGGAGACCTGCTTGTCCGCGATGGAGAGCAGGCGGTCATTCGGGATCACGATGAGGGTGTCGACCTCGGCCTGGAGTGCGGCGATGCCGGACTCCGCCTGAGTGGAGCGGCGACGGCCCTCGAAGGTGAAGGGGCGGGTGACCACACCGATGGTGAGGGCGCCGAGGCTGCGGGCGATCTTGGCCACGACGGGGGCGCCGCCGGTGCCGGTGCCGCCGCCCTCTCCGGCGGTCACGAAGACCATGTCCGCGCCGCGGATGACCTCTTCGATCTCCTCGGCGTGGTCCTCGGCGGCGCGCTTGCCGACCTCGGGATCGGCGCCGGCGCCGAGTCCGCGGGTGATCTCCTTGCCGACGTCGAGCTTGACGTCCGCGTCGGACATCAGGAGTGCCTGGGCGTCGGTGTTGATCGCGATGAATTCGACGCCCTTGAGGCCGGACTCGATCATGCGGTTGACGGCGTTGACACCTCCGCCGCCGACGCCGACGACCTTGATGACTGCGAGTGAGATCTGGGTTCCGGCCACGTGTTGGTCCTTGCTCTTGTCGTTCATCCGAGGAGGGGGCCTGCGTCGCACCTGGTCGTGGACTTCCGAAACCCTATACCTCGAGTTGAGGTTCGGACTTCGGGGCGCTTCTCCTTTCCCTTGACGCTATGGACGCAATCACCTGCACGCAAACACCACGTGCGCGTGTCGGCGTCCGAGGGCGGGCGAGATCATCGCCACGACCCCAAATTACGTCAGAGGGTGACCGGAGCCACCGGGGAAGAGACATCGATGATGGTGCCGGGCTGTCCGAGCAGCGCCTGGACCACCTCGGCCTTGAGCTCCGCGTCGCGGGCATCTCCCCAGACGACCGTCTTGGTGCCGCCGTCCTCGAGGGCGAGCAGCACCGTCACGTCGCTCAGGCTGGAGGCGGTGACCTCCTGGACCGCTCCGCGCAGCGGTTCGGGCATCCCTGCCATGACATCGGTCATCGCTGCGGCCGCACCCTCGGGATCCGCGGACCCTCCGGAGACGACGAGTGGAACCAGCGCGGTCCCCTCGCCCGCGGCGGGCGGCAGCTCCTGCCCTCCGGCGTCGACCACGGCGGTGGTGCCGTCGGCCTTCGTGAGCAGTCCGATCGGGACGGCTTCGGTGATGCTGACCCGCACGCCGTCCGGCCAGACCCGTTCGACCTCGACCGAGTCGACACCGGGGATCTCGGAGACGTCCTCGGCGATCGCTCCGGTGGCCAGCAGCAGCATGCTGCCGTCGGCGCGCGCGGAGGCCGCGGCCTGGACATCCTGCTCCTGTACGTAGCCGGTCCCCTCGACCGCGATCTTCTGCACCTGCAGCGCGGGCAGGAAGATCGCGGTGACGCCCGCGGCGACCAGCACCAGCACCGTGATCAGGACGCCGGCGATGATCGCGCGGCGGCGACGCCTCCAGGGCCTTCCCGCCACCAGCTCGCGGAATCGTTCGGAGGCCTGCACCACCCGGCCGCCGCCCTCTGCCCCCGCAGCCGGCGACCCCGCGGCGGGCGCGGAGTGCTCCGGAGGGCGGACCTCCGAGGTCTGGGGGCGGCCGACGGTGCGCCCGCGAGGAGCCGGAGCTGATGCCGGTGACTGTGCCGGCGAGGGGGCAGAGAGAGCAGACCGCGCCGAGGGCGCCGAGGGCGACGGACGCCCCGAGCGTGCCGAGGACGACTGGCGAGCAGCGGACGCGGGGCGTGCAGAGCGGACAGACGGCGCAGACGGGGCCGACGGGGCAGAAGGGCCCGTCGGAGCGGACGACGCTGGGGTCGCGGGCGGCGGGGTGGGCTTCTTCGGTCTCGGGGTCGGCGCGGGGGCGGCGCGCCGGGCGCCCTGCCGTGGCTTCGGGGCGGTGGGGCGGCGCGCCATCAGCTGCCGTCCTCGAGCTTGCGCAGAGCGGCCATCAGCGGGGGCGTCATCTCCACGATGTCGCCGGCACCGAGCATCAGGAGCAGGTCCCCCGGCTGGGCCTCGGCGACCGCCTGTTCGATGAGCTCCGTCCCCGCGGCGACCGGCGTCACGGACGCGGCGGCGAGGTCGGTGAGGGTCCGTGCGTCGACCGTGGGGTCCGGGTCCTCGCGGGCCGCGTAGACGGGCAGCACCCAGGCGTGATCGGCGGCAGACAGTGCGGCGGCGAAGTCGATCGCGAAGTCGCGGGTGCGGGAGAACAAGTGGGGCTGGAACACGACGAGCACGCGGCCCGGGGCCGTCTGCGAGGCGACGATGCCGCGGGCGGCGGCGATGGTCGCGGCGACCTCCCGGGGATGGTGGGCGTAGTCGTCCACCACGGTCACTCCCCCGACGGTCCCGGCCACGTCGAAGCGGCGTGAGGCGCCGGTGAAGGTCGCGAGGCCTGCGGCGAGGGCGGCCGCGGAGGAGTCCGGGGCGGCCGCTGCGGTGGCGGCGAGGGCGCCCAGAGCATTGAGCACGTTGTGGTGGCCGGTCACCGACAGCTGGATGGTCAGCGGGCCATGGGGGGTGTCGATCTCGACCTCGGCACCGAGGGGGCCGCTGCGCTCCTCCCTCAGCGACCACTGGGCGTCCGTCTCCGTGCCGTAGTGCACCACGGTGATGCCGCGGGCCCGGGCACGCGCGCCGAGCGCTCGGGCGCCCGGGTCGTCGGCGCACACCACGAGCGTGCCGCCAGGGGCGAGCTGCGCGGTGAGGGCGTCGAAGGCCGCGGTCAGAGTGGCGGCGTCGCCGTGGAAGTCGAGATGGTCGGGCTCGAGGTTCGTGACCACCAGGGAACGCGGGGTGAAGGCGAGGAAGGAGCCGTCGGACTCATCTGCCTCGACGACGGCGAGGCCGGTGCGCGGGGACGACGTGGTCGGGGACGCGCCGAGTCCTGCGTTGCGTCCCAGATCGGGGACCGCGGCTCCGAGCGCCCAGGCCGGGTCGATTCCCGCACCGCGCAGGGCGGACACGGCCATCCCGGTGGTGGTCGTCTTGCCGTGGGTGCCGGCGACGGCGACCAGGTCATGCCCGCGGAGCAGTCCGGCCAGTGCGGCGGCGCGGTGGATGACGGGGATCCCGCGATCGCGGGCGGCCAGCACCTCGGGGTTGTCGGCTCGCACGGCGGTGGAGACGATCACCAGGTCGAGGTCCGCAGCGAGCAGGGAGGCGTCGAAGCCGATGCCGATGCGGGCCCCGGCCTCCCGCAGCGGAGCGATGAACTGGCCGTCCTGGGAGTCGGAGCCGCTGACCTCGAGCCCGGACTCGAGGGCAAGACGGGCGACGGCGCTCATGCCTGCCCCGCCGATGCGCACCACATGCACCGAGCGCACCTCGAGATCGGTGGGCCAGTCCGGCCGGGTGATGACGTCCCCGGCACGCAGGATCGTGCGGGGCGTCGCCTGCGGGGAGGAAGCGTTCTCGAGGCCAGAAGTCATGAGGTCACCGTAATCCGCTCGCCGGGTGTCCCGGGTCAGGCTCGGCGTGCGACCCCGGTCACCACGTCGGCCATCACCTCGGCGGCATCGGTGATGCCGAAGGCGCGGGAGGCCGCCGCCATCGCGGACAGCCGGTCGCGGTCGCGCAGCAGCGGCAGCACCTGGTGGCGGAGGTGGGCCGCATCGAGCTCCCCATCGGCGACCATCAGGGCGCCGCCTGCGGCGACCACCTGCTCGCCGTTCAGCGCCTGCTCACCGTTGCCGATGGGCAGCGGCACCAGCACTGCGGGCAGGCCGACGGCGGTGAGCTCGCAGACCGTCCCGGCACCGGAGCGGGTCAGTGCGAGATCCGCGGCGGCGTAGGCATCCTCCATCGCGCTGACGTACTCGACCACCTCGTAGCCCTCGAGCTCGGGCAGCCCTTCGGCCTTGCCGCGACCGGTGACGTGCAGGATCTGCGCGCCGTCCTCGATGAAAGCGGCAGCAGCGTCGGCCACCGCCGTGTTCAGGCGCAGGGCCCCGAGGGAGCCACCGGTGGCCAGCAGCACCGGGCGGGCGGGGTCCAGCCCGAATCCGCGCACGGCCTGTTCGCGGCGAGCTGCGCGGTCTAGGTGGGCGATCCCCTCTCGCATCGGCATCCCGATGCGGCGCGCACCTGGCAGGCTCGAGCCCTCGAAGGCGGTGAGCACGGCGGCGGCGCGGCGGGCACCGAGCCGGTTGGCCAGGCCCGGCCGACGGTTCGCCTCGTGGACCACCAGGGGGCGTCGCAGCGAGGCCGCGGCGAGGTAGGCGGGCGGGCAGACGTAGCCGCCGAACCCAGCCACCACGTCGATCTCCCGCTCCCGCAGCAGGGTGCGGACGCGGCCCAGGGTCGCGCCGAAGCGGCCAGGGAATCGCAGCGCGTCCCCGTTCGGACGGCGCGGGAAGGGCACCTTGTCGATCGTGACCAGCTCGTAGCCGGCTGCGGGCACCAGATCGGCCTCGAGCCCCTCCCGGGTGCCGAGCACGATCACCTCCGCCTCGGGGCAGCGACGGGTGATCTGAGCGGCGGTGGCCAGCAGCGGGGAGACATGCCCGGCGCTGCCGCCCCCGGCCAGCAGAATGCGGGGCGTGGTGGTGGACATCATGACTTCCGGGAAGAGGGAGCGGAGCCGCGGCCCGAGCGCCGCGAGCGGGAGGAGGATCGCTTGACGGGCTTCGCCGCCGGCGCGCCCTTGGTCGTGGTCGCGCCCTTCGCTGTGGTCGCGCCCTTCGTCGCATTCGAGCTCTTCGTGGCCGACGTCGCGCGCTTCGTCGTCGCTGCGCTCTTCGCCTGCGCGGCGCGCTTCGTCGCCTTCTTCGCGCCCCGGGGGGTGCGGCGGGTCGCGGCGGGTGCACCGGATGCAGCGCGCTCACGCGGCGCCGGCAGCACGCTGATCGAACGGCGCACCGAGCTGAGTCGGGCTCCGATCGCCTCTGCGGCGCCGGGCTCTCGCCGGGCGAAGGAGAGCAGCACGCCCAGTGCGGTCATCGAAGCGAGCAGAGCGGAGCCACCGGCGGAGATGAATGGCAGCGGCACGCCGATCACGGGCAGCAACCCGGTGACCACCATCATGTTCACGAAGGCCTGACCGAGCAGCCAGGCGCTGATGCCGGCCACGGTGATCTGCATGAAGTGGTCATCCAGGCGGGTGATCATGCGGAACATCAGCAGGGCGAGGACCGTGAACAGCAGCAGCACGCCGAGGGTGCCGATCAGCCCGAGCTCCTCGCCGATGATCGCGAAGATGTAGTCGTCCTCGGCGGCGGGCAGGCGTCCCCACTTCTGGCGGGACTGCCCGAGGCCCACGCCCCACCATCCGCCCTCGGCGAGCCCCATCAGGCCCTGTTCCGACTGCAGGCAGGAGTCGCCCGGGCAGGTGCCGTGGAGCCAGTTGTTGATGCGCGCCATGCGGTTCCCGCTGGTGACGGTGAGCGTGATGACTCCGACCAGTCCCGCCGCTCCGGCGGCCATGAACCAGCGGCGCGGTACTCCTGCGACCCAGACGGCGCCGGCGACCAGCATGCACATCACCAGCGTGGTGCCGAGGTCATGGCCGAGCACGACGAGCCCGAGAGCGGCTGCGACGCCCGGGGCCAGCGGGACGATGAGGTGGAAGGGTCGATGCAGGAGCGGGCGCTTCATCGCCAGCAGCGCACCGATCCAGACGGCGAGGGCGAGCTTGAGGAACTCCGAGGGCTGGAGGCGCTGGGAGCCGATCTGGATCCAGTTGCGGTTGCCGTACGCCTCGACGCCGAGGCCCGGGACGTGCACCAGGCACTGCAGCAGGAGGCCGACACCGAACAGGATCCAGGCCGCCTTGCGGTAGAACCCGGGCGGCATCAGAGCCGCGGTGACCAGCGCTACCAGGCCCATCCCGGCGAAGGTGCCCTGGCGCAGCAGGCCGGCGAAGCCGGAGTCGCCGCGGGAGATGTTCCCGACCGAGCTGGAGGACAGCACCATCACCAGGCCCACGCTGATCAGCAGCGCTCCGACCACGATGAGTCCGTAGAAGTCCAGTGCCGGGGACTTCAGCCAACTGCCGATGCCGTCTCGGACGCGGCCACTGATGTTCCCCAGCGGGTGCTCCTCATCAGGGCGCACCACGCCGGCGGAGCGGCGGGCGTCCCCGCGGGGTTCCCGTCGGGTCTCCTCCATCGTCATGCGCGCTCTCCTGGCAGTCGGGCGACGGCCGCCGCGAACAGATCCCCCCGCTCCGCGTAGTCACGGAACTGGTCGATGGAGGCGGCGGCGGGAGCCAGCAGCACCACGTCCCCCGCGGAGGCGAGGGCGCGGGCGGCCTGCACCGCGTCGTCCATCATCCGGGTGCGCCCGGCGACATCGTCAGTGTCGCCCGGATCGATGCGCCGGACGGGGACCTCGGGTGCGTGTCGTGTCAGGGCGGCGGTGAACGGAGCGTCGTCGGCGCCCAGGAGCACCACGCCGACCAGGCGGTCGTGCGCTCCCGCGATCAGCGCGTCGAGATCGGCGCCCTTGGTGTCGCCGCCGGCGAGCCAGACCACCCGCTCGGCGGAGCGCAGTGACGCGGCGGCCGCGGCGGGGTTGGTCGCCTTGGTGTCGTCGACGAAGCTGATGCCGTCGATGGTGGTGAGGTGCTGGGCGCGGTGGCTGCCCATCCGATAGGCGCGCAGACCGTCCCGCACCGCGCGGGGGTCGACGCCGTGCGCGCGGGCGAGAGCCGCGGCGGCGAGGGCGTCGAGCACGAGATGGGGCCCGGCGCCCTGCGGGCCCAGGTGAGCGAGATCGGCCAGGGTGGCGAGCTCCGCGGCGGCGTGGCGTCGTTCGGCGAGGAAGGCCCGGTCCACCAGCACGCCGTCGATCACGCCCAGCTCGGAGACCCCGGGCGGCCCGAGTGTGAGGCCCACGGCGCGTGCCCCGTCGACCACGTCCGCCTCCTCGACCAGGTAGAGGGTGGTCGGATCTGCGGCGTTGTACACGCACGCGGTGCGCACGCCCTCGAAGATCCGTCCCTTGGCCGCGGCGTAGGAGTCCGCGCCGCCGTGCCAGTCGAGGTGATCGGCGCTGACGTTCAGCACCACTGCGGCCTCGCAGTCCAGGTGCTCGGTCCAGTGCAGCTGGAAGCTGGAGAGCTCGAGGGCGAGCACGTCATATCCCTCGGGGTCCAGAGCGGCCTCGATCACCGGCAGTCCTACGTTGCCGCAGGCGACGGCGCGCAGCCCGGCATGCTGCAGGATCGATTCGAGCATGGTGACGGTGGTGGTCTTGCCGTTGGTGCCGGTGATGCCGAGCCAGGCGGGGCCGTCGGCCGTCTGCATGCGACGAGCCAGCTCGATCTCGCTCCACACCGGAATCCCGGCGGCCTGCGCCGCGGCCAGCAGGGGCTGATCAGGGCGCCACCCCGGGGAGGTGACCACCAGGTCGATCTCGGTGTCCTGGGGCAGCTCGAGCGTGTGCTCCCGGCCCAGGCGGAACTTCACCCCGAGCACCTCGAGGATCTGAGCACGCTCGCGCAGCTCGGGGGTGTCGGTGCCGTCGACCACGAGCACGTGGGCGCCGCGCTGCATGGTCTGGTCCGCGATCGCGTATCCGGAGACCCCGAAGCCGGTCACCAGGATCCGCAGTCCGCTGACGTCCAGTCCCGGCCAGGACCGCTCGAGCACGGGGATGCCGGGGGCGCCGGTGGTCATGACGTGAGCCTGGGCAGGGCATCCAGGTAGAAGATGCCCAGACCGATGCCGGCGAGGATCCCGGCCACGATCCAGAAGCGCACCACGATGGTGACCTCGTTCCAGCCCTTGAGCTCGAAGTGGTGCTGCAGAGGTGCCATCCGGAACACCCGCTTCCCGGTGAGCTTGAAGCTGGTGACCTGGATGATGACCGAGAGCGAGATGATCACGAACAGCCCGCCGATGATCGCGCCGAGGACCTCGGTGCGGGAGACGATCGTCAGGCCGGCGATCGCGCCGCCGAGGGCGAGCGAGCCGGTGTCGCCCATGAAGATCTTGGCGGGCGAGGTGTTCCACCACAGGAAGCCGACGCAGGCGCCGATGATCGCCGCGCACAGCACCGCGGTGTCCAGCGGGTCCCGGGCCTCGTAGCAGTGCACCACTCCCCCGGCGTCGAGGTCGATGTTGCAGACCTGACGCCACTGCCAGAAGCTGATGATCAGGTAGGCACCGGTGAAGATGATCGTGGCGCCGCTGGCCAGACCGTCGAGCCCGTCGGTGAGGTTCACGCCGTTGGACCAGGCGGCGACCAGGAAGTTCGCCCAGATCGCGACGAGCAGGAAGCCGACCACGCTGCCCAGGAAGGCCAGGTCCAGCCAGGGGATGTCGCGCACGAAGGAGATGTGGGATGAGGCCGGGGTGGCGCCGTTCTCGTCCGGGAACAGCAGTGCCAGCACGGCGAAGGCGGTCGCGACCACGAACTGCCCGAGGAGCTTGTAACGCGGCCGCAGCCCGGTGCTGTCCTGCTGGGAGATCTTCAGGTAGTCGTCGAGGAAGCCGACCACCCCCAGGCCCACGGCGAGGAAGAGCACCAGCAGCACCGAGACGCTGGGTGGGGTCCAGAGCACCAGGTGGGTGAGGAAGTAGGCCACGAGAACCGCGAGGATGATCGCGACGCCGCCCATGGTCGGCGTCCCGCGCTTGGTGGCATGCGAGGTGGGGCCGTCGTCGCGGATGAACTGGCCATAGCCGCGCCGCTCGAGCACCTTGATGAACAGCGGGGTCCCCAGGATCGAGAGGGTTCCGGCAATAGCGCCGGAGATGATGATCGCGATCACTGGTCGTCTCCGTTCTGCGTCTGGCCACCGAGGTCGCCGCGCCGGGAGAGGCGTTCGACGAGGGGGGCGGCGATATGCCGCAGTCCTGCATCACGCGAGGACTTCAGCAGCACGGCATCGCCCGGCTGCACCGTACGTTCTAGCACAGCGATCGCCTCGTCGACGGTGTCGAGGTACTCGGACTCCCCGCCGAAGCTGCCTTCGAGGCTCGCCCCGTGGTGGATCGGGGCCGCGCCGTCGCCGATCGAGTACAGCTGCCCGATGTTCAGGCGCACGGCGAGCCGGCCGATCTCGTCGTGCAGCCGCACGGTGTCAGCGCCCAGCTCGAGCATCTCGCCGAGCACGGCGATGGTGCGGTGGCTGCGGCCGAGGTGGGCGAGGGTCTTCAGCGCCTGCCGCATGGAGTCGGGATTGGCGTTGTAGGCGTCGTCGATGATCAGGACGCCGGCCGCTTCGAGCACCTGCATCCGCTGACCGGAGGCGAGGGTGGCACCCTCGAGCGCCTCGGCGGCCGTGGCGGGGGCGACCCCGGCGGACAGTGCGGCGGTGAGCGCTGCGAGGACGTTCGCGCCCTGGTGCTCGCCGAGCAGATCCGGGTGCACCGCGTACCGGCCGGCGGCGATGGGCTCGCCGCGCAGCGTCGTGAGTCCCTCGGGGACCACCAGGTCGAAGCGCACGCGGGCGCGCTGGTCCAGGGAGAGGTCCGCACCGCGGACGTCGCCGGTGGTGAATCCCCAGCTGACGACGGGGGCGGCGGAGCGCTGGGCCATGGCGGCGACCAGTCGGTCCTCGGCGTTGAGGATCGCGCGGCCACTCGGGACGAGCGCCTCGATCAGCTCGCCCTTGGCCTGGGCGATCGCGTCGATGCTGCCGAACTCGCCGATGTGGGCGGAGCCGACGTTGAGGACCAGCGCGATGTCGGGCCGGGCTATCGCGGTGAGCTCGGCGATGTGGCCGATCCCGCGGGCACCCATCTCGAGCACCAGGTAGCGGGTCTCGGATGTCACGCGGAGCACGGTCAGGGGCAGCCCGAGCTCGTTGTTGAAGCTGCCGGCGGGTGCCACGGTGGGCCCGTGCGCGGAGAGGATCGTGCCCAGCAGGTCCTTGGTCCCGGTCTTGCCGGCGCTGCCCGTGACGGCGAGGACCACCAGCTCCGGGTTCTCCTCGCGGGCTCGTTCGAGCTGGACGCGGGCGAGTGCGGTGAGTGCGGACCGCACGTCCTGGACCTGCACCGCGGGCAGGCCGCGGTCCTCGGTGACGAGCGCGAGCGCAGCACCGGCACGCTGGGCGGCGTCGAGATAGTCGTGGCCGTCGACGTGCTCACCGTGGAAGGCGGCGAAGAGGTCACCGGGCGTCACATCCCGGGAGTCGATCTGCGCGGTGCCGGTGACCAGCTCATCACCCGTGGCGCCTCCCACGAGGGTGCCGTCTGTCAATGCGGCGAGGTCCCGTGCCGTGATCTGGAGCATGCTCAGCGTCCTTCATCCATGTGGTCGGCGTCGGCGCCTCCGCGCGTGGTCGGTGCACCTCGCAGTGCATCCCGCAGTCGGAGGCGATCATCGAACGGCTGGACGATACCGCCGATCTGCTGTCCGGTCTCGGCTCCCTTGCCGGCGACGAGGATGGTGTCGGACACGTCCGCCAGCGACGCCGCCAGGAGGATCGCCTCCCCGCGCCCATCTACCTCGTGGACCTGCGCGTTCGTGCCATCAGGGATGCCCTGGAGCACCTCGCGGCGGATCGAGGCCGGGTCCTCGGTACGCGGGTTGTCATCCGTGACGATCACCACGTCCGCGAGGCGTGCAGCGATCTCTCCCATCGCCGGTCGCTTGGTCCGATCGCGATCGCCACCGGCCCCCATCACGACCAGCAGCCGCCTGGTGCCGGGGACCGCGCGCAGCGTGTCGAGGGCCTGTTCGAGGGCGTCAGGGGTGTGGGAGTAGTCCACGACCCCGCGGACAGGGCCCTGGGTCACCGACTCCATCCGGCCGGGAACCGTCCCGGCCTCGCCGAGCGCCCGCACGACGTCAGGGCCGGTGTGCCCCAGCGCCGCCAGCAGCAGTTCAGCCGCCAGGGTGTTGGCGACGTAATGGCGTCCCGGCAGTGCGGCGTGCAGCTGCCTCGTGCCCCCGGGCCCGTCGACGACGAATGTCGAGCCGTAGCCGTCCGCGCGGATGTCCCGCGCGCGGTGGTCCGCGTCGATCTCCGGCCGGGTGGTGTAGGTCCTCACCGGAATCTCGGACTCGCGGGCGAGCCGCTGACCCCAGGCGTCGTCGACGCAGATGATCCCGCGGCGTGCATGGGCCGGGGTGAACAGGGTGCGCTTGGCCTCGTAGTAGTGCTCCATGGTGCCGTGGAAGTCGAGGTGGTCCTGCGTGAGATTGGTGAAGCAGGCGACGTCGTAGACCACCTCGTCGGCACGGTGCAGCACCAGGGCGTGGCTGGAGACCTCCATCGAGACCACCGCGACCTCATCCTCGACCATGCGGGCCAGGAGACCGTGCAGCTCCGGCGCCTCGGGGGTGGTGCGCACGGTCGCGATCTCGTGATCCGTGCGGTGGGCATCGCGATAGCTGGTGCCGCTGGTGCCGATCGCGCCGGCCGGCACCCCGAGCTCGAGCAGGGTGCGGGTGATCGCGGTGGTGATCGAGGTCTTGCCATTGGTCCCGGTCACACCGACGGTGGCGAGCTTCGAGGCGGGACGGCCCTGGACGAGGGCCGCCGCGGTGGCGGTGGCCGCGCGGGGGTCCTCGACCACCAGGGCCGGCAGTCCCGCGGCTTCGCACCGGTCCCGCCCGGCGGCATCGGTGAGCGCCATCGCAGCTCCCCGGAGGGCGGCCTGGTCGGCGAATTCGGCGCCATGCGCGTTGGCGCCGGGCAGGGCGCACCAGAGATCCCCGTCTTCCACAGCGCGCGAGTCGAGGGTGACCCCGCGCAGCGTCAGATCGTGGCCTGGCGCCAGGGTGTGGAGGGCGCGGGCAAGGTCCGCCGCGCTCGCACCGTGAGGGTGGCGCGGGCGGGCGGGTTCGGGGACGGGCTCTGCCGGCACGATCACTGCTCTCCCCACTCGTTCTCGAGCTCACGGCCGGTGACGCCGGTCGGCGCAATGCCCTGGTTCTGCAGGGCGAAGGTGGTCAGCTCCGAGAAGGCGGGTGCGGCGGCCCGACTGCCGGAGATGAAGGTGTTCAGGCCGAAGATGAACACGCCGACCACGATCTCCGGGTCATCGGCGGGGGCGAAGCCGATGAAGGAGGCGGTATAGGTGCTGTCCCCGACCTGCGCGGTACCGGTCTTGCCCGCGACTGCGTAGCCGGGCACCGCCGCGCTGGAGGTCTCGTCATCGACCGAGTTGTCCATCAGCTGCTGCATGGTGTCCGCGGTCTCGCTGGAGACCACGCGAGTGCTCTCCGGCTCGCCGAGCGGGCGTACGGAGCCATCGTCCTCGCGGATCCCAGCGATCAGCGAGGGCTGGACCCGCACCCCGTCATTGGCGAAGGTGCCCACCGCGGAGACCATCTGCAGGGCGTTGACGCTGTATCCCTGGCCGAAGGCGGTCGTATAGCGGGTGCGGCCGGTCCACTCCGCTGCCGGGTGGACGAGGCCTGCGGACTCTCCGGGCAGCTCCACGCCGGTCCGCTCCCCCAGCCCGAAGGCCCTGAGGTAGTCGTGACGGACCTCGGGGGTGAGGGTCTCGGAGATCTGCACGGTGCCGACGTTGGAGCTGTTCTTGAGCACGCCCGCGAGGGTCAGCTGCTGGTCCGGATGGTGGTGCGAATCCTTGATGCGGTGGCCGTCGAACCACTTCTCATAGGGGATGTCGTACTGCGTCTCGGGGGTGACGGTCCCCTCTTCGAGCGCGGCCGCGATCGTGAACAGCTTGCCGGTGGAGCCCGGCTCGAAGACGTTGGAGATGGAGCGGTTGCCCCGGTCCTGCTCCTCCGCGTCTCCCGGCTTGTTGGGGTCGTAGCTGGGGTACTCCGCGAGCGAGAGGACCTCGCCGGTCTTCGCGTTGTAGACCACGGCGCTGCCGCCGGTGGCTCCCCACTGCTGGACAGCTCCGGCCACGATCTGCTGCGCCTTCCACTGCAGGTCGCGGTCGATGGTGAGCACCACGTCGTTGCCGTCGACGGCCGGGGTGGTCTGCTGCTTCCCGGTGGGGATGATCTGCCCCTGGGCGCCGCGCTCGTAGGTGGTCTTGCCGTCGGTGCCCCGCAGCTCCTCATCGAAGGAGAGCTCGGTGCCGGCCAGGGCCGTGCCGTCATCGCCGACAAAGCCCAGGACGTTGCCGCCGACCGATCCGGCCGGGTAGATCCGATCAGCCACCGGGGTGGAGCCGATCCCAGGGATTCGCAGGGACATAGCCGCGTCCCGCACCTCGGGGTCGACGTTCTTCTGCAGGTATGAGAATCCGGCGTCGCCGGTGAGCGCCTCCTCGGTCTCCGAGACCGTCCATCCCAGCACCGGGGCGAGCGCTGCGGCGGCGGCGTCGACTCCGGTCACATCCGCGGTCTTCGAGGTGGCGAGGTACTCGTCCACCTGCATCTGGTTGACCCACAGGTCGTAGCGCTGCACGGAGCTGGCCAGGGCGGTCCCGTTGCGGTCGGTGATCTCGCCGCGAAGGGCGGGGATGGTGCGGGTGACGGTGCGCTGCTGCACCGCCTCCTCGGCGCGTGCGCTCGCATCGAGACCCTGTACCCAGATCAGGCGACCGGACAGGGCGAGCACCGCGACCATGATCAGGCACACCAGCAGGCGGTGCCGGGTGGAGGGCTCGCCCAGACGAGCCTGCGGGAGCCGAGCTCGCGCGGTGCCACCGGATCGGGGACGACGGGAGCCCGCTGCGGAGCGGGGGGTGTTCTTCCTGCCGTTCCTGCGCGGTGACGTCATCCTCAGGCCCCTTCGTTGCCCATGCCGTGGTAGGCGTCGGGCTCGTCGTAGATCTGAGCCGGCGGCACGGCGACCTCTGCGGGTACCGCTGCGAGCTCAGGGTTGGCCTCAGTCTGCGCCGTCGGAGACGTCTCTCCGATGATCTGGCCCGTGTCGAGGTCGATATATGCCGGATCCGACACCGGGACCATGCCGATCTCGCGCGCCTGACGCTCGAGCTCCTGGGGCGTGCCGAGGCGTTCATTGGTCTCCGCGAGCGCCTGGCTCTCCTCGTTGAGTCGCTGGGACTGGCCCTGCAGGCGGTTGATCTCGTAGCTCGCGTCCGACATCTGGATGTTGAGGTAGAGCAGCGCTGCGAGGGTCGCTGCGACGATGAGCGTGCAGAGCATCGTGAACGGCATCGAGCTGCCGGCAGCCTTCGGGGTCGCGACCACCGTGAGGCGCGGGCGCGGGGCGGAGGCCGGCTTCGCTCCGCGGACCGGGCGGATCGCGGGCGCATGAACGGCTGTGGTGCTTGCCATCTCAGTGTGCTCTCTCAGCGGGTCGGGTACGGGTCAGTGCGCGGAGGCGGACGGAGGCGGCACGGGAGTTGCTGCCGCGCTCGGTGTCATCAGCCTGGAGTGCGCCGCGCACGATCGGGACGAAGGACGGCTTGTGCTCCTCGAGCTCCACCGGCAGTCCGGGAGGGGCCGAGGATCGGGTGCGTCGCGCGAAGGCCGTTTTGACCAGACGGTCCTCGCCGGAGTGATAGGACTCCACGACGATGCGGCCGCCGACGTGGAGGCAGTCGAGCGCCGACTCGATGGCGGAGGCGAGGATCTCGAGCTCCTCGTTGACCGCGATCCGCAATGCCTGGAAGGTGCGCTTGGCGGGATGGCCGCCGCTGGCCTTCGAGGAGCCGGGGATCGCCCGGTCCAGCAGCTCGACGAGTTCGCCGCTCCGGGTCAGCGGAGCGATCTGTCGCTGCTCGACGATGCGACGGGCGATCCGCTTGGCGAAGCGCTCGTCGCCGAGGTCGTGGAGGATGCGGGAGATCTCGGCCTCGGGCAGATCGCGCAGCAGATCCGCGGCCGTCGGTCCCTCAGAGGCCGTGTCCATCCGCATGTCCAGCGGGGCATCGACCGAGTAGGAGAAGCCGCGGTCGGTGGTGTCGATCTGAAAGCTCGACAGGCCCAGATCCATCATCACGCCATGCGCGCCGGGGAGGCCCAGCTCCTCGAGCACCCCGGGGATCTCGTCATAGGTGGCGTGGACGAGCGTGGCCCGGTCCCCGACCCCCTCACGGTCCAGCCGGCGCCGTGCGAGCTCGAGAGCCTCGGGGTCGCGATCGATGCCGACGAGTCGTGCGTGGGGAGCAGCGTGGAGGACGGCGGTGGCGTGGCCGGCCATGCCGAGCGTGGCATCGACGTACACCGAGCCGGGCTCCTGGAGAGCCGGGGTGAGGAGCTCGACCGAGGTGGCCAGCAGGACGGGGACGTGCCGTTCTTCTGCCGGCAGGTCGCGCTGTGTCTCGTCCATGTCACCTCTCCCCTGGGTCCTGTACGTGCTGTTCGTGAAGAGCGGACCCCTGCGGGTCCTCCCTGTCTGTCTTTCCTGCCTGCCTGTCGACCCGCATCCTGCTCGCGGTGCCGTCCTGCCAGATTCCTCGTCGTTCCCGACCCGCCACCGGGGAAGTTGCGTCGGGGCGGGAACGACGAGAGGTCTCACAGGACGGAGAACCCTCGGGTCGAGCTCAGAACAGGCCGGGGATCACCTCTTCGGAGGTCTCCGCGAAGCCCTGCTCCTTCTGTTCGAGATAGGCGTCCCAGGCCGGGAGCGACCAGATCTCGAGGCGGTCGAGCGCGCCGATGACGGCGCATTCCCGGTCCAGATCCGCATAGGTGCGCAGATGGCCCGGGATGGTGATGCGGCCCTGCTTGTCCGGGATGACGTCCTCCGCGCCGGACAGCAGCACTCGCAGGTAGTCGCGGGTGCGCTGATCGGTGGTGGGGACCCGACGGGCCTCCTCGAGCTTCTGGCGGAACTCCATGAGCGGGTACACGGCGATGCAGTGCTCCTGTCCACGAGTCATGACCAGCCCCGAAGCGAGCTCGTCCCGGAACTTCGCCGGAAAGATCAGGCGTCCTTTCTCGTCCAGCTTGGGCGTGAAGGTGCCGAGGAACATCAGCGCCCTCCTTCACTCACCGAGCCTCACGATCCAGAACCCATCTCCTTCCAACACGCTCCACTTTACCCCACTACCCCCCACCAGATGCCACATATGCGGGAGATCTCCTCCCCTTCTCCACGAACGCCGCAGGTCACAGCCGTGGGGCGAGGTGGGGGGAATTTCCCGTGCGGCGCGTCTCAGGCGGTCTTCTCGGGGTGCAGTCGCCAAGACTGCGAGCACTCTCAGCAGAGAACTGGCAGGTCAGAGAGCCACGACCGGCCAAGGGGCGTGGTCGTGGGGGCCTGTGGAGGGAGAGGGAGGTGCGCGGTGGAGCGATGTGGGGAATGGGGCGGAGATCATCGTCAGGCGCAGCCCGACCGGCAGGTACGACCAGCCTCAGCGGCGAGACTGGAGGACGCCTCGGCACCGCCGGTGCCGGTGCCGGCAGGACTTCACCCGGCTCCGGACATGACGATGCCCCGGCTCATGAGAGCCGGGGCATCGGAGTCTTTGGGCACATCTGTGGGCACAGCAGTGCCGTGCCGTGGTGGGGAGAGGTCAGAGGCGGGGGTCGTCCCCCGCGCGCTTCTCCCAGCGCTCCTCCAGCTTGCGCATGAAGGTGCCGTCGCCACCGGAGGTGGTCGGGCCGGAGCCTCCACCCCCACCGCCGGGCGAGTCGTTGCCCTCGGAGGAGCCACCGGGAGCGGTGACCGCGTAGACCGCGCCGGTCAGCATGCCGATGAAGGCGATCACGCCGAGCCAGACAGCTGGCAGGCTGACGGCGAGCACCAGCACTCCCAGGCCTACGACGACAGCTCCCAACCCGATGAGGATCCGACGCCCGCTGCGGCGCGGCGGCGGCTTTGGCGCGAAAGCTCGCGCGAGACGCGGATCGTCGGCGAAAAGCTGACGCTCCATCTCGTCGAGCATCTTCTGCTCGTGTTCAGACAGCGGCATGATCCCGCTCCTTGTCCCGTCCTCTCGCGCCGGTCGGCGCACCGTTCACCGTGTGAGAAGGCATTGCCCTCATCGGCGGTCTCCCCAGTTTAGAGCGTGTTCCTGGGTTATGGGAACTTTCCCTCCGTTAGGTCTCAGAACAGACCATCACTGGGCTCTCCCGAGCCGTGCGGAGCGCCCTTCTCCGGCGCCGCGCCCTCAGCTCCTGACGCGGTGCGCTGCGACCCGCCCTCCGCGGGACCGAGGGTCGAGCCGCGGCTGAGGCTGTGGGCGCCGAAGCGCTCCATCGCCTGGTCCATCGCAGCTTCGAGGTCGTGCCATCCGGCGGACCGTGCCGACAGCTCCGCCTGCATCGGGACCCCGGCAGCCGGCTCGAGGTGGGTCGCCCGCACCCCCGCCAGGCGGACCCGCGGCAGAGCATCGCGTTCACGGTCCCACAGGGTGACCACCTGTTCGCGCAGCCGTTCCCCGCTCGCCGTCGGCAGATCGAAGGTCGAGGAGCGTGTGATCGTGGTGCCGTCGGGGGCGCGGAGCTTCAGCACCACCGTGCGGGCGACGAATCCTCCGCGACGCAGTTGCCGCGCGACGTCGTCCGCCATCTGGGTGATGCGCCTGCGCACCTCCTGCGCGTCGGTGAGGTCCGCGTCCCAGGTGCGCTCCGTGCCCAGTGAGCGGTCCCGCGTCCGATGGCCGAGCCCCGTGCGGTCGCTGCCATCAGCCAGGGCCGCGACCTCCCGTGCGCGTGGCCCTAACGCTCGCGTGAGAGTGGTGGACGGGATATCTCGGAGCTGACCCACGGTGCGCACCCCGATCCGCTCGAGCGCGGACTGCGCCTTGGGGCCGATCCCGGAGATCACCGACACCGGAAGCGGGGCGAGAAAGGCTGCGGTGTCATCCGCAGGGACGATGAGCATGCCGTCGGGCTTCGCCTGGGCCGAGGCGATCTTCGCCACCGCTCGGGAGACCGAGCCACCCACCGAGCTGGGCAAACCGAGCTCGTCACGGATCCTCCGCCGCAACAGGTCCGCGATCTGCTCCGGCTCCCCGAAGAGGCGGCGCGCTCCGCGCACATCCAGGAACGCCTCGTCGACGCTGATCTGCTCGACATCCGCGACGACGTTGCCCAGCAGCGCCATCACCTCGGAGGAGATCTCGCGGTACACGTCGATGCGGGGAGGGACGATGACGAGGTCCGGGGCCAGGCGCCGCGCCGAGGCCATCGGCATCGCCGAACGGATCCCCCGGGTGCGTGCGGGATAGCTGGCTGCAGCCACCACGCCTCGGGCCCCGGCGCCGCCGACCACGACGGGCAGGCCCCGCAGGCTCGGGTCGTCCCGCACTTCGACGGAGGCGAAGAAGGCGTCCATGTCCAGGTGCAGGATCCCGGGGATCTCATGTCCGGGATCCTCGTCCGCGCGCAGGTTCATCAGCACCTCCCTCGAGCTCGCACTGTACCGGGGCTGGAGACGACCGCTCGGTCCCTCAGCCCGCAGCCGTGAGATCTGTGATGTGCGCGGGAAGATCCTCGAGCAGTCGCTGGGAGATCTGCGTCAGGTGGCAGGCGGTCTCCTCGAGGTGCCGCTCCAGCAGGTCCGGGTCCGGCTGAGCGGAAGGATCCCGATCCAGCCGTGTTCGCTCCGAGACCAGCGGGGCCAGGCGCTCAGCACGCTCGATGTCCTCCCCGCCGAGCCGCGCGAGCGCGGTCCACACGTTCAGCGGCAGAGGCCGGCGGCGCTCCCGATTGGCTCGCGCCACGAGCACCCCGGCGCCGCGCAGCGCAGCGCGATGGGCGAGCTCGAAGGCCTCTCGCGGATCCTCCTGGACCGCCGCCCGAGCCTGCTGCAGCAGGTCCCGTGCACGTTCGAGATCCGCCTGGTCCTGGTCGAGCCGGGCCAGGCGCAGTCGCAGCGAGGGTGCACTGACGGAGAGGACTGCGGCTCCTCGGCGGCGGGATGTCGTCGGTGTCATCGGGCTCCTCCTCCTGGTGCACGGCGGACGGCGCTTCCTGCATCGCCCTGGTACCGAGAACGCTAGAGGCGGGGTGTGACATTCGACGCCGCGCCGGGGCTGCTGTGGACCACCGGCCACTGGGGAGGAACGGTCGACGATCTCCTAGAGTGGGGCGATGTCCCGACGTGACCGCTCGCGCCGCGCTGCCTTCGAGCAGCTCGGACCGCTCGATGCCCTGATCCCCATCTCCACCGGGAGCGCCCGGTTGACCCTCGAGAACGATGGATCGGTCCTGCTGGATGTCAACGGGGTCCCCTCCTCGCACCTCCACCCGGACCCCGAGCACCTGGTCTTCGAGTACATGCGGTGGATGCTGCTGGTGATCGACCGACATCTCGAGGGCCATGAGAGCGCAGGCACCGGGCCAGCGATCCAGCTCGCGCATCTCGGCGGCGGCGGCTGCTCTCTGCCACGGGCGATCGCCTCCCGGCATCCGCGCTCACGCCAGATCGTGGTGGAGATCGACGAGCTGCTCGCGCAGCACGTGCGGATCTGGTTCGACCTCCCCCGCTCCCCACAGCTTCGAGTGCGCACCGAGGATGCCCTCAGCGCCCTGACCTCCTGGCGCGAGGACCGCTTCGACGTGCTGGTGCGGGATGTGTTCTCCGGCTCGCTCACGCCGCCGGAGCTCATCACGGTCCAGGCCGCAGAGCACGCGGACCGGGTGCTCCGCAATGGCGGCATCTACCTGGCCAACTGCGCCGCCCCGCCCGGGACCGGGCTGATGGCCGACGAGGTCGCCACTCTGTCCGCTGTGTTCCCGCATGTCGGCGTCATCGCCGAGCCGGCGCACCTCTCGGGCAAGCGGCGGGGGAACTGCGTTCTGCTCGCCTCACGTCGGCCGCTTCCTGAGGCCATCGACCGGGATCTGCGCTCCGATGCCGTCTCGGTGCGTCTGGCCCGCTCGACGCAGGTCGACGCCCTCGCCCGGGCCGGACGGGTGCTCGGGGCGGCCTGACGTGGTCTGGGCCGCCTGACGCACGCGGAGCTGCCGGACGTAGGCGCGACTGCCGGACGCGCTCGGAGCTGCGCGACGTACGCGCGACTGCCGGAGGCACTCGGGGCCGATGAGGCGCCCAGGGCCCTCACCTGCCCGCAGGCGTGCGGCCCCGCCCAGATGACAGCGAACCGGGCAGGAGCGCAATGCTCCTGCCCGGTCCGTGAGAGTTTCGCGGGGACGCCGTCGGTCAGACCGGGCGGACCTGCTCGGCCTGCGGGCCCTTATCTCCCTGAGTGACCTCGAACTCCACGCGCTGACCTTCGTCGAGCGCGCGGTAGCCATCCATGTCGATCTTGCTGTGATGAACGAAGACGTCTGCGCCGCCTCCGTCGATCTCGATGAATCCGAAGCCCTTTTCGGCGTTGAACCACTTGACCGAGCCCTGTGCCATACCTGTCACCTTCTGTGTCGTCCTTCATCGATCGCACGACGCGATCGCGGTGCCGCGTGAAGCCGTCCCCCGCCGAAGCGGGTGGCGCATTGGTGCATGCCGTACTGCTGTGCCGAGGCACCGTCGTCGGACTGTCCTGCTGGACCTGCATCACCGCAACGCCGCCATTCTGTCACGACCGTGGCCCGGTTCACACGGACTGAGGCAAGACGTGATCACGAAGACGTAACGAACTGGGTCACGAGGTGGCATCTGCTACGCGCGGGACGCGGCTCTCAGCCGGGGAACGGCTCGTCCGGGGAATTCCCGTCGTGGTCGGCGAGGAAGCGCTCGAAATGCTCGCCGATCTCCTCCGCGGTCGGGAGATCCATCGTGGTCGCGAGCGGCGACTGGTCGCTCTCGCTCATCGCGTCGTACTGCTCCTCGAGGGCGCTGACGATCTGGCGCACCTCCGAGTTCTGGGCGAGGGTCCCCTGCAGCGCGACCGTGGCCGCATCGGTGAGGTCACCGAGGTGCACCAGCGGAAGATCGAGCTCAGCCGCTTCGCTGACACGGCGCAGCAGCGCCAGCGCGCCAGCCGGGAAATCGGTGCGCGTGAGGTAATGCGGCACCTGTGCCGCATAGCCCATCGCCGGATGGCCCGCCCGCCCCAGCCGGTGCTCCAGCAGAGCGCTGAACGCGGCCGGGATGATCAGTTCGCCGGGCTCCTCGTCCCCGCTCTCCGGAGCGGTGCCGGGCGCTGGCGTGGGGCGAGTGTTCGGCCGACCCAACAGCGCGGGGTCGTTCGCATGGGCGAACAGACCGATAGGTCGGGTGTGCGGGACCGCCATCGGCACCGCCTGCATGCCCACCACCCGCTCCACATCGAAGAACTCGACCAGATCGATCAACGCCTCCGACAGCCGGCGCCACTGGAGATCCGGCTCCGGGCCGTCGAGGAAGAGGAAGGGACGATCACGTTCGTCATACATCAGCGACAGCGTCAGCTCAGGCAGCTCGACATCCACGTAGGAAGTGCCGTCGAAGGTCGCGCGGGGGCGGGCACCTCGGTAGTCCAGCAGCTCATCAGTGTCGAAGGACACCAGTCGCAGATGGCGCAGCTCGTCACGCAGATAGGTCGCCGCGATGCGGCAGGCATTGCCCGCATCAACCATCCCCGGCAGGGCGTGGACCAGGGTGAGGCCCGATCGCGGAACGGCCTCGAGCACTTCGGTGGCTTCGAAGCGGTAGAGATCTCGGGGGTCGCGCATCGCGGTCTCCTCCCTCGCGGCCGTCTGGATGCTGGTGACCTGATGGCACGCGCACCCAGGCCCGTCCACCATAATGGACCACCGTGCTTCGCCGACCCGGGGTCCGCCCGGTGAAGGCGCGGCGCGAGGATGCAAAGGTGGAGAGGCAGAGCTGTGGACGACGCTGAGGGACAGATCGCCCGGGAGATCGCGCGCGAGCAGGCGTATGCCGACCGGCTCTACACACGACTCGACGAGCTGATGGTCCAGGTCGAGAGCAACCTGGATCAGATCCAGGGATCTCAGCACGCCTCGACCCACCAGAACCGCTCCGAACGGGACTCGTTCATGGCGCTGTACGAGGACCGTCTGGCGCTGCTGCGCTCGGTCGCCCGCAGCGTGGTCTTCGGACGGTTGGACATGGATGACACCGCCCGTCACTACATCGGCCGCATCGGTCTGTTCACGGCGGAGCGCGAGCAGCTGCTGGTGGACTGGCGCGCCCCGGCTGCGGCCGCGTTCTACCGCGCGACCAGCACCGAGCGGCTTGAGGTGCGGCTGCGCCGTCATCTGATCAATCGTGGTCGCACCGTGATCGGTCTCGAGGACGACGTCCTGGACCAGACCGTCCTGGATGATCCCGACCACGACGTGGTCCTCCAGGGCGAGGGCGCACTGCTGGCCGCGGTCTCCGGCAAGCGCACCGGGCGCATGGGGGACATCGTCGCGACCATCCAGGGCGAGCAGGACCGGATCATCCGCTCCGAGAACCGCGGGGTGATGGTGGTCCAGGGCGGCCCCGGCACCGGCAAGACCGCGGTCGCGCTGCACCGCGCCGCCTACCTGCTCTACACCCATCGTCGCCGCCTGGAGCACACGGGTGTGCTGATCATGGCGCCGACGCCGGGGTTCCTGCGGTACATCGAGCGGGTGCTGCCGAGCCTCGGCGAGTCCGGGGTGGTGATGCTCACCCCCGGCGAGCTGTTCCCCGGGGTGGAGACCTTCCTGCACGATGACGACGAGGTGGCACGTCTCAAGGGCGACAGCGCGATGGCCGAGCTGCTCTCGCGAGCGGTCAAGCAGCGTCAGGTGGTCCCTCAGGAGGACGTCCAGCTGCGCATCGACGGCACCCCCATCACGCTGACCCGAGAGGTGATCCGCGCCGCGCGCAGGGAAGCTCGCGCCACTCACAAGCCGCACAACTCCGCGCGCGCCGTCTTCGTGCGCGCTGCGATGGACCGGCTCGTGGACAAGTACGAGAAATCGCTCCGCAGCCAGGGCCACACTGTGATCCCCGAAGATCGGGCGGACCTGCTCGCAGATCTCCGCAACAACCCCGAGGTCAAGCGTCAGCTGAACCTGGCCTGGCTCCCCTACACCCCGCAGGGATTCCTCCGGATCCTGTTCTCCCGCCCCGAGCGTCTGCGGGCGGTCGCCCCCCACAGCCTCGCAGACCGGGTCGAGCTCCTGGTGCGGCCCAAGGATGCACCCTGGACCGTCGAGGACGTCCCCCTGCTCGACGAGGTCGCGGAGCTCCTCGGAGAGGACTCCGCACCGGCCGAGGCGCGGGCCCGCGACGATGCCGAGCGCCGCAAGGCCGACGTCGACTACGCCCGCAGGGTCATCGAGAACGTCGACACCTCCGGGATGATCCGGGCCGAGGACCTCGCAGACCAGGTCAGTCAG
The DNA here is from genome assembly GCF_052377065.1 of Brachybacterium sp. AOP42-C2-15. NCBI lineage: Bacteria > Bacillati > Actinomycetota > Actinomycetes > Micrococcales > Dermabacteraceae > Brachybacterium > Brachybacterium sp. AOP42-C2-15. The sequence continues at coordinate 12,344 of NZ_JBQSWK010000023.1, read as the reverse complement.
GTCAGAGACGGGCGGACCCTCGCCGAACGCGCCTCCTCGGAGCGCAGCTGGACGTACGGGCATGTCGTGGTCGACGAAGCCCAGGAGCACTCGCCCATGAGCTGGCGCGCGCTCATGAGGCGTGCGCCCACGAAGTCATTCACGGTGGTCGGGGATGTCGCGCAGACTTCCTCCGCCGGCGGCACCGACTCCTGGTCGGCCGCGCTCTCGCCCTATATCCAGGATCGCCTGCAGATCGAGCACCTCACGGTCAACTACCGCACCCCGAGCCGGATCATGGACCGTGCGGTGGCGATGGCCCGCGCGCACAACCTGCCGGTGACAGAGGTGAGCTCGGTGCGCGAGGGAGATCGTGATCCCCGCATCGAGCGCACCGAGGAGTCCTCGCTCACCGCCCGGACCGCTGACGCGGTGGTGACGGTGCACCAGGAGCGACTGGGACGTCTCGCCGTGATCGTGGCCGACGAGCGCATCTCCGCGATCGCCGCCGAGCTCCGCTCCCGCAGTGGGCTGCCGAAGGTGGGCGTGGGATCCGCGGGCGTGGACGACGAGATCGCCGTCATGTCGGCGCAGGACGCCAAAGGGCTCGAGTTCGATGCTGTCGTGCTGGTGGAGCCCGCTGAGCTGATCGACGCCCACGGGGCCGGGGATCTCTACGTGGCGATGAGCCGATCCACCCAGCATCTCGGAGTGGTCCATGCGCGCGCACTTCCTGCCGGCATGGCCGGCTGAGGACCACCCCGTCCGCTCACCCGCTGACCGTCCAGCAGACGAGGATCGGCGGCCGTGGCTTCCCCTCCACGACCGCCGATCAGGTGTGCGCTGCAAGAGCGCACGAGGGATATCTTAAGCACAGGAACAGGTGCTCAAGCGCCAGATCCACAAAATCTACGAAACCCGCACGATCCGGCGGCGGATGCATCCCTGCGATCCCGCTCAGCTCGGCTCAGACGGAGGTCTCCTCGACACCCGCCCCATGCAGGCCCTCGGCACGCAGACGTGCGATGGCGGCCTCGAAATCCTCGAGCGAGTCGAACGCCTGGTACACGCTCGCGAAGCGCAGATAGGCCACGACATCCAGTTCCTGGAGGGGCTGCAGGATCGACAGGCCGACCTGATGGGCATCGATCTCCGCGAGCCCGCTCGAGCGAATGTTCTCCTCGACCCGCTGGGCGAGCATGGCCAGCTGGTCGTCGCTGACCGGACGCCCCTGGCATGCCTTCCGTACTCCGGAGATCACCTTCGCCCGGCTGAACGGTTCGCTGACCCCGGAGCGCTTGAGAACCGACAGCGACGCGGTCTCCGAGGTGGAGAAGCGCCGCGAGCAGTTGGGGCACTGGCGGCGCCGACGGATCGTCGCACCGTCATCGGACGTGCGCGAGTCGACGACACGCGAATCGGAGTGGCGACAGAACGGACAGTGCATCCACTCAGGGTACCGGCATCGGATCCGCTCAGCGGATCGCATCCCCTGAGACGGGCAGCTCGATCTGCTGGCCCGCGGTCACACGGCCGGTGGGCAGGTGGTTGAGGGTACGCACCTCAGCGACGAACTCCTGCTCGCTCATGGCCTCCGGAGCGAACTCCTCGGCATAGCCCCAGAGGGTGTCTCCCGCCTCGACCGTGATGGTGACGGGCTGCTGGGAGTCGGTCCCTGCCAGCGCCGCAGGAAGATCCACCGTCAGCAGCACGGCGGCAGCCACGAGCAGTCCCAGCAGGAAGGCGAGGCCAGCGAGGAGGAAGCGTCCCCGACGGGTGGGGACGAGTCGAACGCGTGCTCGATCTGCACCCTCGACGCGCTGCTCGCGCTGCGCCGGAAGAGAGAGGACCGTGGCGGTTCCAGTATTCATATCCGAACTCCTGTTCGATCGAATGTATGTGCGACTGTAGCCCGACGTTCCGGCGACACGCAAGGGAAACATCGAACACATGTTTGGCTTCTGCCTCACGCCGCCCTACGCTGGGTCACACCACATACGGAACCGCGAGGGTCCGACAGACGACGCCAGGAGGCCTCACGATGACGCCGAGCACCCCCAAGCCGATCCGGTCCCGCGGCGAGGCTCCCGCCGATGAGCGCACCGAGGGGCTCAGCCGGCGGCAGAGGCTGATCCTGGAGACGATCAACGCTGCGGTCGCCTCACACGGCTATCCGCCCACCATGCGCGAGATCGGCGATGCCGTGGGGCTGACCTCCTCCTCGTCGGTGGCCCATCAGCTGCAGTCGCTCGAACGCAAGGGCTTCCTGCGCCGCGATCCCAAGCGCCCGCGGGCGATGGAGGTCGTGATGCCAGAGGCGGATGACGCCCCCGCGCCCCTGCCGGTGACCGAGCTCAGCCCGAACTCCGTGACGGTGCCACTGCTGGGGAGGATCGCCGCCGGTGTACCGATCACCGCCGAGGAGCAGATCGAGGATGTCTTCACCCTTCCCCAGCGTCTGGTGGGCGACGGCGACCTCTTCCTGCTCCAGGTGGTCGGGGATTCGATGATCGACGCCGCCATCTGTGACGGCGACTGGGTGGTCGTCCGCTCGCAGAACACCGCGGAGAAGGGCGAGATCGTCGCGGCGATGATCGATGGCGAGGCCACCGTCAAGACGTTCGTGCAGCGCGACGATCACGTCTGGCTGATGCCGCACAACCCTGCCTTCGCACCGATCCTGGGCGACCATGCCGAGATCCTCGGGAAGATCGTGGCGGTGCTGCGCGCGATCTGAGCCCCCGCTCGATCCGGCGCCGGGGCTGCAGCGACGCCCTGCGTCAGCTCTCGGAGAGGCGTCGCAGCGCGCTGATCGCGACCTCCGGGTCCGTGGTCGGCCACAGCGGGGGCATCGACTCCCGCAGATAGCCGCCGTAGCGAGCGGTCGAGAGACGCGGATCCAGCACCGCGACCATCCCGCGGTCCGCCGTGGAGCGGATGAGCCGCCCGGCCCCCTGGGCCAGCAGCAGGGCCGCATGCTGGGCCGAGATCGACATGAAGCCGTTGCCGCCCCGCTGTCCGATCCGCTCCTGGCGGGCTGCGGTGAGCGGATCATCAGGCCGGGGGAAGGGGATCCGGTCGATGGTGACCAGGCGCAGCGAACGTCCGGACACGTCCACGCCCTGCCACAGGGTGAGGGTTCCGAACAGGCTCGCATCCTCCTCGTCACGGAAGGTGCGCACCAGGTTCGCCATCGAGTCCTCTCCCTGCACCGCGATCGTCAGGTCGAGCCGAGCTCGCACATGCTCGGCGGCGAGCTCAGCTCCCCGCCGCGAGGAGAACAGGCACAGCGCACCGCCCTGAGAAGCCTCGACCAGCTCCGTGAGGTGGTCGAGCATTGCCGCGGAGGGCCCCTCACGCCCCGGCTGCGGAAGATGACGAGCGGTGTAGAGGATCCCCTGCCGGCGATACTCGAAAGGACTGCCCACATCGAGTGCCGCCCAGGCGTTGGCGTCCTCCCGCGGCGGCAGCTCCGCCGGGTCCATCCGCGCGGCGCGAGCCAGCCCGACCTCCCCGGCAGCGGGTTCGAAGCGGCCCCCGAGGGCCAGGGTGGCGGAGGTGAGCACGGCAGTGCGGTCCTCGAGGATCGCACCGCGCATCGCACCCGCGACGCTCAGCGGAGCCACCTGGATGCTCGAGCGCCCGGTGGCCTGGGAATGCGAGATCGAGACCACGTCATCCTCATCGGGAGCGGCGAGCCGTTCGCAGACGTCGATGATCTCCTGGAGGTTGGCGCGAACCGTCTTGCGCGCGCCGGCGGAGGATTCGTCCCCCGCATCCTTCGCGTCCGAGTGGGCGGTGCGGGCCTCGACCCGGAGCTGGGTGACGGCGTCCCCGAGCCGCGCCGGGAGATCACCGATCACGCGCCCGTCGGGAGACAGCTCGAGGGCTTCGCGCAGTTCTTCGGAGGCGTCGTCCAGCGCCGTCCCGGCCACCCCGAGGCCACGCAGGTCCCGCACCGTGCCTCGGAGCATGCCGGGGGTGAGCACATCGGTGACGGCGCTGGTCACCCGGGCGGAGAGATCGTGCGCCTCGTCGAAGACGACCACATCGTGGTCGGGGATGATCCCGTGGTTGTCGAAAGCATCGATCGCGAGCAGGGCATGGTTGGTGACCACGATGTCGACCTCGCGCGCGAGCTCTCGGCTGCGCTCGGCGAAGCAGTCCTCCACCATCGGGCAGCTGCTGCCGATGCACTGATTGCCGGTCACGGAGACCTGGCGCCAGGCGCGGTCCGAGACGGCATCCTGGAGCGAGTCTCGGTCCCCGCTGTCCGTCTCCTCCGACCACTCGCGCAGGCGCCGCACCTGGTCTCCCAGGCGCTCGCTCCCGGTGCGGGCAGGATCGGTGGAGGCCTCGGCGAACAACGCCCCCGGATCCACGTCGACCGGATAGCCGCCGGCGATCTTGTGCTTGCACAGATAGTTGGCCCGCCCCTTGAGCAGCGCATAGGTGGGCGTGCGCGACAGATGCGGGGCCACCGCCTCGACCAGGCGCGGGAGGTCCTTGCGGACGATCTGGGTCTGCAGCGCGATGGTCGCGGTGGAGATCACGACCGGACGCCCGCTGACCAGTGCGTGACGCAGGGCCGGCACCAGATAGGCGAGCGACTTGCCGGTGCCTGTGCCTGCCTGCACCAGCAGATGGCGGCCGCCGGACATCGCCAGATCCACGGACTCCGCCATTGCCTGCTGGCCCGGACGGGGCGCTCCGCCGATCGCTGTCACGGCGGCGTCCATCAAGGTGGACAGGGGGATCTCACCAGCCGCGGGGGACGCGGGATGGTCGGTGGCGGCGGTCATCCGGTCAGGGTATCCGCGTCCGGTCCCGCGCCGTCTCAGGCTCTGCCCGACAGGCCGCTCTGCTGCGGCTCAGGCCACACCCCGGAGCTCGGCGGCGAGTGCCTCCTCCACGCGGGCATGGAGCCTGGTGCCCTCCATCAGGTGCTCCTCGGCGAGAACCTCGCCGGTGGAGTGGACCCGGGAGATGAGATCTCCGCGGGAATAGGGCACCACCAGGTCGATCTCCACGGCAGGACGGGGCAGGCGCTCAGCGATCAGCTCGCGCAGCTCCTCCATGCCCATCCCGGTGCGGGCAGAGACGACGATGCTCGTGCCGACCTGGCTGCGCAGCCGCGCGATGGTCTCCGGCTCCGCGACATCGGCCTTGTTCAGCACCACGATCTCGGGGACGTCGAAGCCCTCCAGCTCACCGAGCACAGCACGCACCGCGGTGATCTGCCCCTCGGGGTCCGGATGCGAGGCGTCGACCACATGCAGCAGCAGGTCCGAGCCTCCGACCTCCTCGAGGGTGGAGCGGAAGGCCTCGATCAGCTGCGTGGGCAGATGCCGCACGAAGCCGACCGTGTCCGCGTAGGTGAACTCGCGACCGTCCGGGGTGGTCGCTCGCCGCACCGTCGGGTCCAGCGTTGCGAACAGCGCGTTCTCGACCAGCACACCTGCGCCGGTGAGGCGGTTCAGCAGGGAGGACTTGCCTGCATTGGTATAGCCGGCGATGGCGACCGCCGGCACTCGGTGGCGCGCGCGATCCGCTCGCTGGGCAGCCCGTCCCGGCGCCATCGCCTTGATCTCGCGGCGCAGCTTGGCCATGCGGTCGCGGATGCGTCGCCGGTCCAGCTCGATCTTCGTCTCACCCGGACCGCGCGAGCCCATGCCCGCTCCGGCACCGCCCACCTGGCCGCCGGCCTGCCGGGACATCGACTCGCCCCAGCCACGCAGTCGCGGCAGCAGGTACTCGAGTTGCGCCAGCTCGACCTGCGCCTTGCCCTCGCGGGACTTGGCATGCTGGGCGAAGATGTCCAGGATCAGGGCGGTGCGGTCGATGACCTTCACCTTGACGATGTCCTCGAGCGCGCGGCGCTGGCCCGGCCCGAGCTCACCGTCAGCGATCACGGTGTCGGCTCCGTTCGCGGCGACCAGGTCGGCGAGCTCTGCGGCCTTGCCCTTGCCCAGGAAGGTCGCCGGGTCGGGGTGTGCACGGCGCTGCAGGACGCCGTCGAGCACCTCGGAGCCGGCGGTCTCGGCGAGCGCCGCCAGTTCCTGCAGGCTGACCTCCGCGTCCTCAGCGTTGCCCGAGGTGTAGAGGCCAGCGAGGACCACCCGCTCGAGGCGCAGCTGGCGGTACTCGACCTCGGTGACGTCCTCGAGCTCGGTGGACAGGCCCGCGACGCGTCGAAGAGCCTGCCGGTCGGCGAGGTCGTACTGCTCACCGTCGGCGTCAGAGCTGAAGGTGACGGAGGAGACCGAGGCGTCCGCGCGCGAGAGGATCCGCTCGGTGAGGGCGTCACGGGGACGGGACGAGGCCGTCGGGGCGGACTCTGCGGGGCCATCCGCGCTGTTCGAGTGCTCCGCGGCCCCGGTCCTCCCCGTGCTGGTCCCGTCGACGTCGGAGTCGGAGTCGGGTTCGGGATGGAAGGCGATGGGCACGGTCGGGGTACTCCTTGGCGTCGGGGAACTGCAGTGATCCCAGAGTCCCACGTCCGCACCCGCCGGTCGAGTGATTTTGCGCAGGGCGGAGCAGGCGTGAGCGTGGGCCATGACGCTTCTGCTCGGCACTCCTCCTCTGCCTCCGTATCCTGCAGGGGTGGACGAGCACTACTTCACCCCCTCCCCTGCGGCCGCAGATCGCCGCTTCCCCTTGCCGGTGCGCCTGGCGGGTCGTGAGCTGGACCTGGTCTCGAGCACCGCGGTCTTCAGCGGGCACGGCCTGGACAAGGCCACCGCAGTGCTGCTGGGCCGACTCGACGAGGTGACCCAGCCGCCTCCTGCCGCGACGATCCTCGACCTCGGCTGCGGCTGGGGCCCGATCGCTTTGACCGCCGCCATGCGACACCCGGACGCGCAGGTGTGGGCGGTCGACGTCAGCGAGCGAGCGCGTGAGCTGACCATCGAGAACGCACGCCGCGCGGGACTGAGCAATGTGCAGGTGATCTCCCCGGACGAGATTCCAGAGGATCTCGCTGTGGATGCGATCTGGTCGAATCCGCCGATCCGCATCGGCAAGCCGGCGCTGCGAACCCTGCTGCTGGAGTGGACAGGCCGGCTGCGTCCCCAGGGCACGGCGGCGCTCGTGGTCGGCAAGAACCTGGGAGCAGATCCGCTGGCGCGCTGGCTCGGCGAGCAGCTGCCGAACCGGACGGTCGCGAAGGTGGCAAGCGCGAAGGGCTTCCGGATCCTGGAGATCGGCCCGACGAACACCTGAGCCCGGCCGCGCCGTTCTTCCGGAGTGTGGCGCGGACCGGTCAGATCAGCGTGTTCCCGTCGGCCACCAGCTGGGCGGGGCCGGTGAGCGTGATCTCGCCGGTCGCGGTCCAGCCCACCTGCAGGCGCCCGCCGGGGACGTCCACGGTCCAGGGCTCCCGGGAATCATCGCCGGCGCGGTGGGCGGCAGCGACTGCTGCCGCGGCGACTCCGGTCCCGCAGGAACGGGTCTCCCCCACTCCGCGCTCGTGGACCCGCATCGCGATATGCCGTGGACCGCGCGCGCTGACCAGCTCGATGTTGGCGCCGCCGGCCGGTTCGGGGTCGAGGGCAGGTCGGTGGCCGAGGTCGAGCTGCTCGAGCACGACGTCGGCAGGGAGGAAGGCGACCGCGTGCGGGTTTCCCATATCGACGTCGGTCACCTCGAGGCGTCGGCCTGCGATCTCGACGGCGCGGTTCCCGGAGCTGATGCGCGAGGTGCCCATGCCCACCTGGACGCTCCAGGGCGCGCCCGGGGTGGTGGGGCGGTGGAGGATCTCCACCGAACGCACCCCGGCGCGGGTGAGGATCGCGAAGCTGTCCTCGCGGACATGCCCGGCGCGCTGCAGATGCGCGGCCAGCACTCGGACTCCATTGCCGCACATTTCGGCGATCGAGCCGTCGGCGTTGCGGTAGTCCATGAACCACTCGGGGGCATCGGCCGGGATCTCGAGACCGGCGCTGCGGGAGCGGACGGCGCGGATCACGCCGTCGCCACCGATGCCGGCGCGGCGATCGGCGAGCGCGGCGACCGCGGCGGCGTCCAGGTCCAGCGCGCCCTCGGGATCATCCAGCACCACGAAGTCGTTCTCGGTCGCGTGCCCCTTGGTGAAGTCGATGCGCTCGTCCATGCCCCGAGCCTACGACCATGGCCCGTGCCGATGACGCCCCGACCCTACGACTGCGAGCGCTGCGGCGCGATGATGGACGATTCGATCTGCCGCAGCGCATGCTCGACCAGGTCTGCCCCGAGCGCGGCATCGAGCCAATGCACCCGCGGGTCACGACGGAACCAGGTGTCCTGCTTGCGCACCAGACGCCGGGTGCCCGTGATCGTCCCTTCGATCGCGTCGGGGCAGCTCATGGTGCCGGCGAGCACGGCGAGCCCCTGCTCATAGCCGATCGCCCGGCGTGCGGTGAGACCCTGGTCCAGCCCTCGGTCGCGCAGCGCGCGGATCTCCTCCATGAGCCCCTGGTCGACCATCCGCTGCACTCGGGCGGCGATCCGTGCATGCAGCAGCGGACGCTCCAGGCGCAGGCCCAGCTGGATGGTGCCGGGGTCGAGGTAGCGGGGCTGCGGGAGGAACGCGGCGAAGGGACGTCCGGTCAGCTCCCCGACCTCGAGCGCCCTGACGATCCGCCGGGTGTCGTGGTGGCCGATCGTGCGCGCCGCCTCCGGGTCCGTTCCGGCCAGCTCGCGGTGCAGGGCCTCGGGCCCCTCCTGGGCCGCACGCTCCTCGAGACGGGAGCGGACCGCTGGGTCCGTGGGCGGGAACTCGATGTCATCGAGGGCGGCGCGCACGTACAGCCCGGAGCCGCCCACCAGGATCGGCACCCTCCCCCGGTCGCGGATCTCTGCGGCAGCCGCGCGCGCATCGCGCTGGTAGGCGGACACGCTCGCCTCCTGGGTGACCTCCAGGACGTCCAGCAGGTGGTGCCGGACCCCGCGGCGCTCCTGCGCGGTGACCTTCGCCGTGCCGATGTCCATCCCCCGGTACAGCTGCAGCGCGTCGGCGTTGATGACCTCGCCGTCCAACTGCTCTGCGAGCGCGATCGCGAGATCGGACTTGCCGGTGGCGGTGGCGCCGACCACCGCGATCAAGGGGCTGCGGGAGGCCGCTGCAGCGGTCCCGGGCTGAGCGGCGTGGGCATCCATGGGAGGCACCCTATCGGCGCCCTGCATCGATGGTCAGCGGGATCACCACCGCGAGGCGGGACCTTCCCACGAGGAGGGAGTAGGGTGATCCGCGATCCGAGACCTCGGATCGCTCTGATCCCTACGTCGAACGCCTGAGGTTGGAAGTGACTGCACCGAACGAGTCCCCTGTTCACATGGACACGGACTCTGCCGAAGGTCTGGCGCCCCTGTCCCTGTCACGGGTCGAGGACAGCCTCACCCGCTATGGCTACGCCTACGTCGAGGATGATGAGCATCCCGATATCGTGCGTGCCCGGTTCGACGACTACAGATTCCAGTTCATGATCTCCGGGGACGAGCACGGCGTGCTGCAGACCCGAGGCCGGTGGAGCCATTCCGTGGATGTCTCCCGCAAAGTGGAGATGATCAAGCTCTGCAACGAGTGGAACATGAACCGGATCTGGCCCAAGGTCTACGTCCGCCGCGAATCGGAGGGCCTGCTCGGCGTCTACGGCGAGCTCGCCGCGGATTTCCGTGCCGGTGCCCTGGATTCTCAGATCGACAACGCGATCAAGTGCGGGCTGAGCACCGTGATCGCGTTCTTCCACAGCCTTGAGGAGCGTCTCGGCCCCGAGCTCGACGAGCTCGACAGCTGACGCGCCGCCGGTTCACTGCCGGCCATCGTCATCTGGTCACAGTGCTCGATCCGGTCGCGATGCTCGATCTGGTCGCGGTGCTCGCTCTGATCCCTCGCACCGGCCGCAGTGCTCAGGCGCGCCGCAGCCCCGGAATTCCGAGGGTGACCGGGCCATTCGCCGTCGTGCCGCCACCGGTCCCGCAGGAGCCTCCGGCATCGAGCCCCTGCACGCCGGCCTCCCAGGCGTCTCCCGAACGGGTGCGTCGCACGGAGAACCGCTCCGGACCGAGCGCAGCTTGCTCCGCCGTGCCGTCGACCAGCGCGCTGTCCGCGATGAGGTAGAAGGGCGCGGCATGGGTCACGGTCGCCGTGACCAGATCCCCGGGGCGGGGACGCTCCGCGTCCGTGATCCCCTCGGGCAGCGAGAAGTGGACCAGCCGGTGATCGCGGGCCCGGCCTGAGAGCCGCCGGGTCTGTGCATCGCGGCCGCCCTCCCCTTCGGCCACCAGGATCTCGACCGTGCTCCCTCCGAGCTTCTGGTTCTCCTCGTGGGCGAGCCGGTCCTGGAGCGCGGTCAGGCGCTCGAACCGCTCCTGGACGATCTCCTTGGGGATCTGGTCGTCCATGGTCGCCGCAGGGGTGCCGGGGCGGATGGAGTACTGGAAGGTGAAGGCGCTCGAGAAGCGGGAGGCCTCCACGACGTCGAGGGTGCGCTGGAAGTCGTCTTCGGTCTCCCCCGGGAAGCCGACGATGATGTCGGTGGTGATCGCCGCCTCCGGGATACGTCCCCTGACCTTCTCCAGGATGCCGAGGAACTTCTTGCTGCGGTAGGACCGCTTCATCCGGCGCAGCACATCATCGCTGCCGGACTGCAGCGGCATGTGCAGCTGCGGCATCACGTTCGGGGTCTCTGCCATCGCGTCGATCACGTCGTCGGTGAACATCGCCGGGTGCGGGGAGGTGAAGCGCACCCGCTCCAGCCCGTCGATCTCACCGCACGCGCGCAGCAGCTTCGCGAAGGCGCCGCGGTCACCGAACTCGACGCCATAGGAGTTCACGTTCTGCCCCAGCAGGGTGACCTCGATGGCACCGGAGTCGACCACATCGCGCACCTCCGCGAGGATCTCCCCTGGGCGGCGGTCCTTCTCCTTGCCCCGCAGCGAGGGCACGATGCAGAAGGTGCAGGTGTTGTTGCAGCCCACGGAGATCGAGACCCAGGCGGCGTAGGCGGATTCGCGTCGGGTGGGAAGGGTGGAGGGGAACACCTCGAGCGACTCGAGGATCTCCACCTGCGCCTCGGCGTTGTGTCGGGAGCGGTCCAGCAGCACCGGCAGCGAGCCGATGTTGTGGGTGCCGAAGACGACGTCGACCCAAGGCGCCCGCTCGACGATCGTCTGGCGGTCCTTCTGGGCGAGGCAGCCGCCGACGGCGATCTGCATGCCCGGGTTGGCGTCCTTGCCGGGGCGCAGCGCACCGAGGGTGCCGTAGAGCTTCTTGTCCGCGTTCTCGCGGACGGCACAGGTGTTGAACACGATCACATCGACTTCGCCGCGGCGGGCGTCGGCGCTCTCCGGTGCGGCGACGTAGCCGGACTCCTCGAGCATGCCGGTGAGGCGCTCGGAGTCGTGGACGTTCATCTGGCAGCCGAAGGTGCGCACCTGATAGGTGCCTCGCGCGGTCGCAGGACCGTCGAGCGCGGAGGAGTGCAGGTCGAGTGTCGGGGTGTGGGAGCTGAGGGACATAGTGGTGCCAGAGTACGTCTCCCACTCCTCAGTCGGCATCCCCGCGGCACCTCGATGCGGGCAGCGACCTGGAGGTTCGTCGCTGCTGGAGGAAGGTCACAATGCCATGACAGACCCCGACACCGCTGTCGGCTCCTCGGGAGGCGAGGAGGTCGGCGGGCGACGCGGTCCCCCCTCGGGTCGCCAGGCTCAGTCCGCCGGCTCCTGCGCGGCAGCACGGAGCTCTGCGGAGATCACGTGGATCGCGAGGCTGCCCGGGTACCCCTTGCGGGTGAGCAGGGCATCCAGCCGCCGTGAGAGCCGTCGGCGGTGGGCGCCGTCGCGTTCGGTGCGCAGCTGCTCACGGTCCCGATGGCCGATCCTGGACTGCACCAGGTCCCGGCAGCGCTGCTCCTCATCACCGGAGTCCTGGACGGAGGACAGTGCCTCCTCGATAAGCTCGGTCGCGACGCGCTTCTTCTCGAGCTCGCGGCGCAGCGCCTCATCCCCCAGGGCCCGCAATACCCGCCTCTGCTGGACCCACTCGTGGGCGAAAACGGCATCGTCGATCAGGCCGGCCCGGTCGATGCGGGCCATCGCCTCATGGGCGATCGCCCCCGGGACTTCCCGCTGGGTGAGGCGCTCCCGCATTTCGCCAGCTGACCGGCGGCGTGTGGACAGCAGTCGCATCAGGTACCGGCATTCGTGGACCACGGCCCGTTCACGCTCGGCGTGCTCGGGGTCCACGACGGGGCGGGGACGGTCCAGAATCTCCTGGGTGCGTTCGGTCAGCCGGGTACGGGTCCGCGCCTCCCGGGACGGGGCGGGCGGTGAGGACTTCTGGTCAACAGCGGCGGGGCCGGCGGCCCGGGGGGCGTCGGCCGCGCCGC
>NZ_JBQSWK010000022.1:0-68804 GCF_052377065.1 Brachybacterium sp. AOP42-C2-15 | reverse complement strand
TGCGCCACAAGCGATGATCGTGGGACCAGGACGGGCAGGCCTGGAGCGAGGACGCTCTCCATACCGACTGTCAACCCCTACACATCGGAGCACTCCTCATGCAGAGAGTTTCCCTCGTCGCCCTTGCCCGTCACGAGCTGGGCCAGGCCCGTGAGGCCTCGAGCGGCCGGAGCGCGAAGACTGTCTTCGGAGGTCATGAGCATCAACTGCGCCAGACGGTCGTCGCTCTCCGCGCCGACGAAAGCCTGTCCGAACATGAGAACCCTGGTGAGGCCACAGTGCAGGTGCTCAATGGCCGCGTCCTTCTCAAGTTCGGGGAGGTGTCATGGAACGGCTCCCCGGGCGACCTTCTGACCGTCCCCGACGGGCCGCATTCGCTCGACGCCGTCGAAGACTCCGTCATCCTCCTGACCGTGGTCAAGCAGCTCTGAGGCGCCCACCTGATCCGTCGGTCGCGGGTTCGAACCCCTGACCAGCCAGAACGCCCCCTCGGCACCCAAGCCCATCGCTCACAGCCACTCCCGAGCCCGCGCATAACGGGCGGCCTCGCGCCGGGTGCGGGTCTGCGTCTTGTGCATGGCATTGGAGAGGTAGTTGCGGACGGTGCCCTCGGCGAGGTGGAGCCGCGCCGCGATCTCGGCGACCGAGCAGCCCTCGAGGGTTTCGCGCAGCACATCGAGCTCCCGGTCGGTGAGCGGGGAATCATCCAGCACGGCCTGCGCCGAGATCTCGGGGTCGATCCAGCGCCTGCCTGCATGCAGGGTCTCGATCACCTCGGCGATCAGGGCCGGATGGGCCGCTTTGCTCACGAATCCGCTCACGCCCAGCTTCAAGGCGCGACGGAGCACCCCGGGCCGGGCGTGTCGGGTGAGCATGAGGATCACCTGTTCGGGGCGGCGCCGCCGGATGATCTCCACCGCCGCGAGACCGTCCGTGCCCGGCATCTCGAGGTCGATGAGCAGCACATCAGGTTGATGCTCCATGACTGCATCGACAGCGGCAGCGCCATCTGCCGCTTCACCGACGACCTCGATGTCCGCCTTCAGGGGCAGCAGGGAGGCCAGTGCTGAGCGCAGCAGAGCCTCATCATCCGCGAGCACGATCCGGATCACGGGAACCTCCTCTCGACACGCTCTGACGAGGCGGGGGCAGGGGCAGGGTCCGCGGCAGGGAAGTGGGCCGTGGTGCGGAACTCGCCCCCGGCCTGCGTCGCGGTGAGCATGCCGCCTTCGCTCGCGACCCGGGCGCGTAAGGTCTCCAGGCCGCGCAGGGCCGGCGCCGGGCCGATGGCCGCGCCGTCGTTGACGATCTCGATCCCGCCGTCGGTGAGCGTGATCGAGACGCGGCTGGCCTGGGCATGGCGCAGGATGTTCGTCGTCGATTCGCGCAGCACCTGGCTCAGCAGCTCCCCGATCCCGGAGCGGGTCTCCCCGGCGCGGGTGATCCGCACCGTGACCCCGGCGGCGGCCAGGAGGTTCCGGGCGTTCTCCAGCTCGGCGCGGAGGTTGAGCCTGCGCTGGGCGTAGGCGAGGCTCTTGGTCTCCTTGATGGTCTCCTCCACCTGCGCGTACACCTCGCGGAGCTCGGTGATCGCGCGGGCGGGGTCGCGGTGGACGAGCTCCTCGGCGAGCGCGACCTTCAGGTTCACCACGTGCAGCGTGTGGCCCTGGATGTCATGGAGCTCGCTGGCGAAGCGCATCCGCTCACGCATGATCCCCAGCTCCGCCTCCGCCTCCTGAGCGACCTCCAGATCGTCGATGATCCGCCAATAGCTCTGGATCAGGAGGATCACTGCTCCCACGAACACGCTCAGCCCTCCCGGCATCACCACGAAGCGCACCAGGTCGACCCAGGTGACGGGCTCGTTCACGAAGTACAGGCCGCCGATCGCGGCGATCAGCGCCCCTACGCCGCCGATCCACACCAGGTGCCGCCCGCGTCGCAGGGGAATCAGCATCCCGCTGAGGATCGCGGCTCCGAAGAAGGCCACCGGATTGATGGCCAGCGCGGCGCTGAGGATCCAGATCGCGTAGGAGAAGGCGACGGCGAGCGCCGTGGATCGCGGATACCGGGCGGGCTCGAACTCCAGCAGCACCAGGAAGGCGACCAGCACCCCCAGGCTGAACACGAGAGCCTCCTGCCAGCTGCCGGAGGTGATGGCGACGATCGCGAGCGTGACCGGGGCGATGGCCACCACGGTGGTGATCACCGTGGCCCGGTGCAGGCGCCGTCGTGCGGTGATGGAGGTCGAGGTCATCTGCTCTGCCTCCGCTCCAGGGGTCCGACGGGCGCTCTGCTCCACTCATCATCTCGGATCCCCCGCACCACCGGAAGTGACAGAACGTCATGCCCGCTGGTGACGCAGCGCGACTGCCGTGGTGGCGCCCACGAGCGTGGAATAGCGGCATGAACTCACCGACAGTCATCGACATCGAACAACTCCACATCAGCTACGGCGATTTCCACGCGGTCAAGGACCTCACGTTCTCGGTCCGACGTGGCGAGCTGTACGCCTTGCTCGGCACCAACGGTGCGGGCAAGACGTCCACCCTGGAGGTCATCGAGGGCCACCGCCCCGCGACCTCCGGGAGGGTCAGGATCCTCGGAGAGGACCCCATGGACCGCCGGGCCGTGCGCCATCGCACCGGCATCATGCTCCAGGAGAGCGGCTTCGCCGCCGACCTCAGCGTGAGGGAGACCCTGGCCCTGATCGGTGGACTCTCCGGTCGCCAGGACCAGCCCAGCCGGGTGCTCGACGTGGTCGGGCTTACCTCGAAGGCCGACGTCAGGGTCGCTTCCCTCTCCGGGGGTGAGAAGCGTCGGCTGGACTTCGCGACCGCCGTCTACGGCTCGCCCGAACTGATCTTCCTCGACGAGCCCACCACCGGGCTCGACGTCCAGTCCCGCGACGACCTCTGGGAGTCGGTGGACCGGCTCCGTGAGGACGGCGCGACCATCGTGCTCACCACCCACTATCTGGAAGAGGCGCAGCAGCGGGCCGACAGGATCGGCCTCATGCATGAGGGCACCCTGCGGAGGCAGGGAACCGTCAGCGAGCTGACCCGCACTCTGCCCGGCACCATCAGCTTCGCCCTCGAGGAGGAGCTGGTCCCCCACCTGCCGCTGCAGAGCTCACCCACGGACCACGACAGGCAGCTGATCCGCACCGAGGATCTCCAGCAGGATCTCCACGCCCTGCTCACCTGGGCGCACGCGAGCAACACCGTGCTGCGCGACCTCGACGCCGGACCCACGCGCCTGGATGACGTCTTCCGTGCCGTCTCCCGTCACTGACCCACCGCTCACCCCACACCCTAAGGACAGATCGATGTTCACCATCGCCCGCAGCGAATTCCAACAGATCCTGCGCAACCGACTCGTCTTCTTCAGCGCCACCGTGATCCCGGTGGGCATGAGCCTGCTGCTCATCACCCAGCGGGATCTCTTCGGCCAGGTGCCCGCCGGTATGGGCCTCCTCGCCGGGGTCTTCATGATGATCCTGATCAGCATGGGCCTGTACACCACGGCGGTCTCCACCTTGGCCGCTCGTCGCCAGACCCTGTTCCTCAAGCGTCTGCGCTCCACCGCGGTCAGCGATGCGGCCGCCCTCGCCGGGATCCTCGGCCCGCCGGCCATGATCGGCCTGCTCCAGGTCACCGCCGTGCTCGTCGTACTGGCAGTCCTCACGGAGATCCCTGCGAGCATCCCGCTGCTGATCGTCTCCGCCCTGTCCCTGGTGGCGATGATGGTGGGTCTGGCCCTAGCCACGGCCGGGATCACCACGTCCCCGGAGCACGCCCAGATCACCACCCTCCCGATCACCATGGGCACCTCAGCGGTGGCCTTCTGGATCGGACTGACCGGTACCGAGGAGCTCGGCATGCTCAAGCGTCTGCTGCCCGGCGGAGCGGCGACCGAGCTCACCATCAACGCCTGGAACGGGGGCACCGGCCTGGTCGACAACCTGCTCCTGCTGCCGCCGACCATCGCCTGGGTGGCCGTCGGCGTCGCGCTCGCCCAGCGGTTCTTCCGGTGGGAGCCCCGCCGCTGAGACCGCTGCGCCGGATGAGCAACGCACCGGATACGCGACGCACATACATGCACCCATCGAAGGAGGTCCCATGACCACGCACCACGACCAGCCGGCCCATCGATCACCGTCACCCCACCCCGAGCACAGCGTCGACACGACGCTCGCCGAGGACACGCTGCTCCTGCTCTTCCAGCCCACCTCGGGAAGCATCGCCGGGGAGAACACCCTGTTCTACATCCTAGGAGGCGCGGCCCTCACCGAGCTCGCGCTGCGCGACCTGGTGCAGGCGACGGGTGATGGGACGGACCGGATCACCTCGCGCATGAGCTCCTCCCCTCACGAGGACCTGCTCCGCCCGGCATGGGACTACCTGGCCAGGAAGTCCCGCTACCCCCAGACCGTGATCTCAGCTGTCGGGCCGGACCTTCGCAGCCGGGTCATCGAGAAGCTGCTCGCGAAGGGGCATCTGCGCCGGCGCCGTACGACCCTTCTGGGCTTCATCCCCCGGGAGCGGATCGAACTGGGTAGCTCCCGGCGGGAGGAGCTGCTCTCCCAGATCCGGGCAGTGCTGGTGGATGGCGCACGCGCCAGTGCGCGGACCGGAGCCCTGATCGCGCTGCTGTCCGCGAGTGCACAGCTCCACCAGCTGGACCCGGACATCCCCTGGACCTCTGCAGTCATCCAGCGGGCACGTGAGTACGAGGCCGGCAGTGCGGGCGCCCAGGCAGCAGGCCTCAGCGTCACCCAGTCGACGTTCCTGGTCATCAGCGCGCTGGCGGCATCGGCCGCCTCCTCCGCCGCACGGAGCAGCTAGCGCCACGTCCCTTCAGCGGTTCACCGTTCATCGGCAGCGGCTGGCCCCACCTGCTGACCAGGTGGGGCCAGTCGGCGGTGAAGCGGTCGTTGAAGGGCACCGTGAGGAGCCCGCCGTCAGGAGCGCGCTGGCCCCGTAGTCTCGATGGGGGTATGACCGCGACGGTTCACTTCGAGGAGGCCGACGATGGGCAGTGACCGTGACCCCCTGACCGCGTACCTCGCCCTGCATACGACGCGGGCGCTCGAGGGCGTGCGGCATCTCGCCGCCGCACCGTCGGTCGAGATGGTCCATGACACCCGCACCTCGTTGCGCCGGCTCCGTGCGACCGTGCGCACGTTCCCGCAGTCCTTCCCCGACCTGGTCGCCGATGACGCGGACCTGCAGTGGGTCGCTCTCGGGTTCGGCGCCGTCCGGGACGCCGACGTGCTCGCCGAGCTGCTGCTGCCCCTGGCGGAGTCACTCAGCGCCACCGACGCCGACGCGCGTTCCGCTGACGCACCGTCCAGCGAGCAGCACGCGCTCGCCGCGGCCCTGACCTCCGCCCGCGAGCGGGCGCTCACGGACCTCCGCGCGCATGCCGAGGACGCACGCTGGGCGCGGGCCGTCGGCCAGCTCGAGCAGTGGAGCGCAGCGCCGCCGTCGCTCGCGATGCCCGCGACAGAGGACACGCTGCGACGCGCCCGCGACACGGTCAGGCGCCGACTCTCCGCCGCGGGCGGGCAGCCGGATGCCCTCCATTCCGCGCGCAAAGCCGCCAAGCGCTGGCGCTACGCCGCCGAGCTGCTGGCTCCGGTGGAGCCTGCCGCTCAGGCGCATCTGGAGGAGGCGCAGCAGGTGCAGGACGTGCTCGGGGAGTTGCAGGACACCGTGATCGGCACCGAGTTCCTGGACGGGCTGCAGAGCCCCGGAAGGGCCAGCAGCACCACCCTCGTAGGGCGCCTGCGGGACGCGCTGAGCGTCTCCCGGGCCCAGTTGGTGGCCCGCGCCGCGTCGTTGCTCTGACCGTCGTCGCCTCCCTGGTAGGAGGGTCCCTCAGTCGTCCCCGGCGCGCAGCGTGCGGCGCTTGACCTGCACCTGCGCGAGGCGCGACATGATCTCCTGATGCCGCTCCGCATCCCCGGGATCCGTGCGCTGCAGGCGCTGCTTGAGCACTGAGTACTCACGGGTGATCGACAGCTCGGTGAGGCGGTTCAGCAGCGAGTCAGCGAGCTTGCGCAGATCCTCCTCGTCCCGGGCCGGCAGGTCGAGGTTCGCGATCTCGACGATCATCGGCCTGATGGTCTCGCCGGCGATCTCGAGGACCTGCTCGAGGTAGCGGGCGGCATGCAGCTCCCCCGCGACGGCGTCGAGCAGGGTGCCGGCCGCGAGCATCACGTCCCACACCCCCTGCAGCGTGGGCACGTGGAAGGAGTCGTCCGGGAGCGAGGCCACCTTCTCGGGGTCCAGCAGCTGCGGCGCCTGGAGCATGACTGCGAGCGACTGCGTCTCGACCTGCCCCACGGGGTCACGGGGGTTGACCGCATCGGCCAGGCGCGCGAGCGGCAGGCTCTGCGGCGCGCCGTCGGCCCCGGATCCCCGCTCGCCGGGCCGCTCGGTCGTCGGTGCCGGCTCGTCGGCCCGGTGGCCGCCGCGGCCTTCGCTGCGGGCCGCGTCATGCACGGCGCGCAGCACGGTGCGCTCCTCCATCCCCAGCCAGCCGGAGAGCCGACGCGCATACTCGGGGCGCATCGCACGGTCGCGGATCTGTGCCACCACCGGCGCGGCCATCCGCAGGGCGGTGACCTGACCCTCGACGGTGTCGAGGTCCACCTGGGCGATCGCCGAGCGGATCGCGAACTCGAACAGGGGCCGACGGTTGGCGATGAGGTCCCGCACCGCCTGGTCGCCCTGGGTGATCCGCAGCTCGCAGGGGTCCATGCCGCCGGCCTCGACCGCGACATAGGTCTGGGCCACGAACCGCTGGTCCTCCTCGAAGGCGCGCAGCGCCGCCTTCTGTCCGGCGGCGTCGCCGTCGAAGGTGAAGATGACCTCGCCGGCCAGCCCGCGGCCATCAGTGTTCAGGCGCAGCCCGGCCGAGGCGTTGGAGTCCCCCATCACCCGGCGCACGATCTTCACGTGATCAGGGCCGAAGGCGGTGCCGCAGGAAGCGACCGCAGTGGTGACCCCGGCGAGGTGGGCGGCCATCACGTCGGTGTAGCCCTCGACCACCACCACCTGGTGCTGGGAGGAGATCTCCTTGCGGGCGATGTCCAGGCCGTAGAGCACGCTGGACTTGTGGTAGATCGCGGTCTCGGGGGTGTTGAGGTACTTGGGGCCCTGGTCGGACTCCAGCAGGCGGCGGGCGCCGAAGCCGATGGTGTTGCCGGTGATGTCGCGGATCGGCCAGACGAGCCTCCCGCGGAAACGGTCGTAGACCCCGCGCTGCCCCTGGGAGACGAGGCCGCTCGCGGTCAGCTCAGCCTCGGTGAAGCCGCGGGAGCGCAGCACTCCGGTCAGTGAGTCCCAGCCCTCCGGGGCGAAGCCCACGCCGAAGTGCGCGGCGGCCTCCTGGTCGAAGCCGCGTTCGGTGAGGAACCTGCGGCCCACTTCCGCCGAGGGGGTGCTGAGCTGTTCGCGGAAGTACTCCTCGGCGATGGAGTGGGCATCCAGCAGCCGGCGCCGGGTCCCGAAGTCGGGCCGATCCGCGCTGCCGCCGCCGCTGTCCTCGTAGTGCAGCTGGACCCCGTAGCGGCCGGCCAGCATCTCGACCGCCTCGACGAAGCTGAGGTGGCTGATCTTCTGCACGAAGGAGATGACGTCCCCGCCCTCGCCGCAGCCGAAGCAGTGCCAGTGGCCCAGCTGCGGGCGGATGTTGAACGAGGGGGTCTTCTCGTCATGGAAGGGGCACAGCCCCTTCATCGAGCCGATTCCGCCGGTGCGCAGCGTGACGTGCTCGGCGACGACCTCGTCCAGGCGGGAGCGCTCCCGCACCAGTTCCACGTCAGCGCGACGGATCAGTCCCTGGGCCACCGGCTCAGAGCTCCGATCCGAGGCCGGGCAGGGGGGTGTCCGCGGCGGTGATGTGCGTGAGGTCCCGGTCGAAGAGGACCTCGTGCAGCCTGCGGGCGGTGACGTCGGTGTAGGACGCGATCTGGTCCACGACCACCCGGCGCCGCACGTCGTCGTCCGTGGCGCTCTGCCAGAGCTCGGCGAAGAGCGGGCTGAGGTACTGGGTGCCGGTGTTCCAGAGCCGCGAGTAGAGGTCGCGGATGATCTCCTCCTGGGCCTCGTACACCGGCTGCTGCGACGCGGAGGACATCACATAGGCGGCGGCCAGGCCCTTGAGCACGGCGATCTCGAGGTGGGTGTGATCGGGCACCTCCACCGTTCCCGCGTATCTGGACATGGCGTCCTGGCCGTGGGCGGCACGGGTGGCGGAGATCGCGGAGTGGGTGAAGCGGCCGATCAGCTGGCTGGTCATGTCCTTCAGCGCGGCGGCCGAGCGCATCGTTCCGTCGAAGGTCGGCATCCAGTAGGGCTCGGCCTCGAGCCGCGTGAGCGCCTCGTCGAGCGCATCGATGGATTCGCCGGGCATGTACCAGTCCTGGACCACGTACAGCGCCGCGGCTCGCTCCATCGGATCCTGCAGCCGCTTGAGGTCCAGGGTCAGGCCGGTAATGGCGTCCTCGATGTCGTGCACCGAGTAGGCGACGTCATCGGCGAGGTCCATCACCTGCGCCTCGAAGCACTGCCTGCCGGGGATCGCTCCCTCTCGGGCCCAGGTGTAGACGTCGAGGTCGTCGGCATAGGCGCCGAACTTCACCGAGGTCGGATCGGGGCCCTGGCCGCGCGTCCACGGGTACTTGATCGCCGCGTCGACGCTGGCCCGGGTGAGGTTCAGGCCGTAGGGACGGTCCTCCCCCACGACCTTCGGCTCGAGCCGGGTGAGCAGGCGGAGGGTCTGGGCATTGCCCTCGAAGCCTCCGAAGTCCGCGGCGAGCTCGTCGAGGACCTTCTCGCCGTTGTGCCCGAACGGCGGGTGTCCGAGGTCGTGGGACAGGCAGGCGGCATCGACGATGTCGGGGTCGCAGCCGAGCTCGGCACCGATGTCGCGGCCCACCTGGGCGACCTCGAGGGAGTGGGTGAGGCGGGTGCGCACGAAGTCGTTCGACCCTGCGCCGAGCACCTGGGTCTTGGCGCCGAGCCGGCGCAGCGCGGAGGAGTGCAGCACGCGCGCGCGGTCCCGCTGGAAGGGTGTACGAGCCTGCGACTTCGGGGGCTCGGGAACCCACCGTTCGAGGTCGGGCGCCGAATAGCCGGCCGGAGACGGGGTGGTCATGCGGTCATCCTCCCGAGGTGTCGAGCTCGGCCTCGTGGAGGCGGGCGGCGTGCTCGGTGCTGAGCTCACGGGAGGACAGCCAGCCATCGGGGACGTGGGCCTTCTTCGGCGTGCCGGCCCGGCCGCGCGGTCCCTCGACCGCAGCACCGGGATAGGGGCTCTCGAGGTCGAGCTCGGCGAGCTTGGCATCGAGGTCGGCGAGGGACTCCATGGTCGCCAGCCGGTGGCGCATCTCGCCGCCGACGGGGTATCCCTTGAAGTACCAGGCCACATGCTTGCGCAGATCACGCAGGGCCCGGCCTTCGTCCTCGAAGAACTCGATCAGCAGCTCGGCGTGGCGGCGCAGGATCTGCGCGACCTCGCCCAGGGAGGGCTGGATCCGGTCGGGCTTGCCGGCGAATCCGGCGGCGAGGTCGGCGAACAGCCAGGGGCGTCCCTGGCAGCCGCGGCCGACGACGACGCCGTCGCAGCCGGTCTGGTCCATCATCTCGAGCGCGTCCTCGGCGGACCAGATGTCACCGTTGCCGAGCACGGGGATGTCGGTGATCAGCTCCTTGAGCTCGGTGATCGCGCCCCAGCGGGCCTCGCCGGAATAGTGCTGGACGACGGTGCGGCCGTGCAGGGCGATCGCCGCCGCGCCGACCTCCTGGGCGATCAGCCCGGCGTCGCGGAAGGTCTGGTGCTCGTCGTCGATGCCGATGCGGGTCTTGACGGTGACGGGCACCTCAGGACCGGCGGCCTCGACCGCGGCGGTGACGATGCGGGTGAAGAGCTCCGTCTTCCAGGGCAGCACGCCGCCGCCGCCGCGGCGGGTGACCTTGGGGACCGGGCAGCCGAAGTTCAGGTCGATGTGGTCGGCGAGATCGCGCTCTCGGATCATCTCGACCGCGCGGCGCACCGTGGCGGGGTCCACGCCGTACAGCTGCACCGAGCGCGGGGTCTCCCGCTCCCCCATCGTCACCAGGCGCCAGGACTCCTTGTGCCCCTCCACGAGCGCGCGCGTGGTGACCATCTCGCCGACGAACAGACCGCCGTCGTCCTGGCTGTGCAGCGCGCCGAACTCACGGCACAGCAGGCGGAACGCCATATTGGTGATCCCTGCCATCGGCGCGAGCACGACAGGGGTGTCGATCGTGTGCGGGCCGATGGTGAGGGTGCGACGCGGACCCGTCACGGCGGCCGAGGTGGCGGGCGCGGCAGGGTCGCTCAGCAGGGGCGAGGTCTCAACGGTGGTCATCCCCTCGATTGTCCCATCTCACCCGGTCAGGCGGGAGTCATGACGGGGGTGATGTGCATCGACGCCCGATGGGGAGGAGACGTCCAGGAGCTTGGTCCCTGCGCGACCCCGCTCCGGTGCGAGACCATGGAGGCAGCGGCGCATCGCCCTTCTCCCTCCGCGCCGTCCCGGCCCTCGTCGCAGGAGGCGTGAGATGTCCACATCCGCATCATCAACCCACCGAGTGCCCCGCATGGGCTTCGTGACCCAGGTCGACCACACCGGGATCCGCACCACCGGCACTGCGGTGACCAGCACGGGGATCGACGAGGGCATCGAGCTGTTCCTCACCGCCGAGGAGCTCGGCTACGAGGTCGGCTATGTGCGGGTGCGCCACCTGCAGGACTCCCTGTCCTCGCCGCTGCTCTTCCTCGCCGCACTGGGCCAGCGCACCCGCCGAATCCAGCTCGGCACCGCGGTGATCCCGCTGCGCTTCGAGAACGCGGGAAGGCTGGCCGAAGACCTCGCCTCCGCCGATCTGCTCACCGGAGGCCGGCTCCGCCCCGGGGTCAGCTCCGGCTACTCGGCGAATGACGCGATGTACGCACGCGCCTTCGGGGCTCTCCGCGATGAGCGCGCCGATCATGTGGACCGGATCCTGCACGATCTGCTCTCGCTGCTCGACGGCGAGATCGTGGCCGGCGCCGACTCTCACATCGAGGGGATCGATCCCGGTGCACCGCTGCGGATGCAGCCCCGGGCCCCGTCCCTGCGCTCCCGGCTCGCCTATGGTGCGGCGGGTCCGCAGCGGGCGGCGATGGCGGGGCGGCTGGGACTCGAGCTGCAGCTGGCGACGATGGTTCCGGACGACGGATCCGGACGCTCCTTCGAGGAGCTGCAGCTGGAGGTGCTGACCGCCTATCGGGAGGCCTCGCAGGAGGCCGGCTTCGGGGAGGGCACGGTGATGGTCAGCCGCCAGATGGTGCCGGTGCGCAGCGACGCGGAGCTGGAGCGCTACGTCACCCTCCTCCCCCGGGAGCGCACCGCGGATCCGCGGATCGTCGGCGAGCACCACGGCCAGGAGATCGGCGGGCACGACGCAGTGTTCAGCGAAGTGGTGCTGGACGAACCGGCGGAGGTGGCCAGGAAGCTGTGGGAGGACCCGGTGGTGCAGACGGCCGACGAGCTCGCACTCGTGCTGCCCCCGAATGCACCGCTGGCCGATCAGCAGGCGCTGCTGAGGACCTTCGCCCGCATGGTGGTCCCGCAGCTGCAGCTGGTGCTGGGCCGCCGCGGCGCGGGACCCGATCAGCTCTGACCCCGGCCGGACTGCCTGACCTGCACGGGCCCGCGCCTGCGCCCCGGGATTCCGGAGCGCAGGCGACTCGTCGGCGGCTGTTCTCAGACGCCGAGCAGGCGCGTGGCGAGGTAGGCCTCGACCTGGTCCAGGGCCACCCGCTCCTGTGCCATCGTGTCGCGCTCGCGGATGGTGACGGACTGGTCCTCGGCGGTCTCGAAGTCCACCGTGATGCAGAACGGGGTGCCGATCTCGTCCTGACGGCGGTAGCGACGACCGATGGCCTGGGTGACGTCCATCTCGACATTCCAGTGCTTGCGCAGCTGGTCGGCGAGCTGCGTGGCCCGCGGGACCAGGTCCTCGCTCTTGGACAGCGGGAGCACCGCGACCTTGACCGGGGCCAGGCGCGGGTCGAGCTTGAGCACGGTGCGCTTGTCGACGCCGCCCTTGGCGTTGGGTGCCTCGTCCTCGCTGTAGGCGTCCACCAGGAAGGCCATCATGGCGCGGGTGAGGCCGAAGGAGGGCTCGATGACGTACGGCGTGTAGCGCTCGTTCGCCGCCTGATCGAAGTACTGCATCTTCGTGCCGGAGCCGTCGGTGTGGGCGCCGAGGTCGAAGTCGGTGCGGTTGGCGATGCCCATCAGCTCGCCCCACTCGCTGCCCTGGAAGCCGAAGCGGTACTCGAGATCGATGGTGCCGGCGCTGTAGTGGGCACGCTCATCCTCGGGCACGTCGAAGCGGCGCAGATTCTCTGAGTCGATGCCCAGATCGATGAACCAGTCCCAGCAGGCCTCGACCCAGTCCTTGAACTGCTGATCGGCCTCCGCCGGCGGGGTGAAGTACTCGATCTCCATCTGCTCGAACTCGCGGGTGCGGAAGATGAAGTTGCCGGGGGTGATCTCGTTGCGGAACGCCTTGCCGACCTGACCGATGCCGAAGGGCGGCTTCTGTCGGGTGGCCGTGACCACGTTGAGGAAGTTCACGAAGATTCCCTGCGCAGTCTCGGGGCGCAGGTAGAACAGGCCCGCCTCGTTGTCGACGGCGCCGAGGAAGGTCTTCACCAGGCCTGAGAACTGCTGCGGCTCGGTGAACTCGCCGCGGGTGCCGCAGTTGGGGCAGGCGATCTCCGCCATGCCGCCCTCCGGGGCGCGGCCCTTCTTCTCCTCGAAGGCCTCCAGGAGGTGGTCCTCACGGAACCGGTTGTGGCAGCTCTTGCACTCCACCAGCGGGTCGGTGAAGGTCTCGACGTGGCCGGAGGCCTCCCAGACCTGCCTGGGCAGGATGATCGAGGAGTCCAGACCCACCATGTCGCCGCGGGACTGGACGAAGGTGCGCCACCACTGCCGCTTGATGTTCTCCTTGAGCTCCACGCCCAGGGGTCCGTAGTCCCAGGCGGAGCGGGTTCCGCCGTAGATCTCACCGGCCGGGAACACGAAGCCGCGCTTCTTGGCGAGTGCGATGACGTTGTCCAGCGTGCTGGCGGGGGCCTTGGCCACGGGGATACTCCTGGTGACGGTGTGGGTCGGAACCGCCCCAGCATAGTCACCTCCCGCACTGTGACGGTCCCCACGCGAGGGGACCTGAGCGGCCGATCCACTTGCACACCGCCGGAACGGTGGTGAGAATGATTGTCATGTCGCTTCCGTCCCGCCCCACCCGGCGCTCCCTGTTCACCGCTGCCGGCCTCACCGTCGGCACCGCCCTCCTCGCGGCGTGCGGGGGCGAGAGCGGTGCGGCCGACGGGAAGCTGTCGGTGGTGACCTCGGCGTATCCCCTGGCATACCTGGTCTCCAGGATCGGCGGGGAGCACGTCGCGCTGGAGGACCTCTCCTCGCCGGGAGCTGACGCGCACGGCCTGGAGCTCTCGGTCAAGCAGGTCATGGCCATCGAGAAGGCCGACCTGGTGCTCCAGATCCCCGGCTTCCAGAATGCGGTGGACGACGCCATCGCCTCCCATGGCGAGGGCAACGTGCTCGACGTCTCCACCGCCATCAGCCTGCTGCCCGTCGGCGCCGAAGGCTCCCATGAGGAGCACGCCGAGGCGGACCACGAGGGCGAGACCGAGGAGGAGCACGCCGAGCACGCCTCCGATGGCGGCGGCTCCCACGACGGTCATGACCATGGCCCGAACGATCCCCACTTCTGGCACGACCCGCTGCGCATGGCCGATCTCGCAGACGCCATCGCCGCTCGCCTGGGTGAGCACTCCCCGGAGAGCACGCAGTCCTTCACCGACGCGGCAAGCACCCTCCGGACCGAGCTCGAGGAGCTCGACGCCGAGCTCGTGGAGTCCTTCGGTGCAGTGAGCGGCGAGAGGCCCTTCATCACCAGCCATGCCGCGTATGCCTACCTTGCCGAGCGCTATGCGCTGCACCAGATCGGCATCTCTGGTGTCGATCCCGAGACCGAGCCGTCCCCGCAGCGCCTGCTCGCGCTCGAGGGAGTCGTCGAGGACGAAGGCGTGAGCACGATCTTCTTCGAATCCTCCGCCTCCCCCAAGGTCGCCCAGACCCTCGCGAAGAACTTGGGCATCGAGAGCGCCGAGCTCGACAATCTCGAGACCCAGCAGTCGGAGGACGCGGATTATCCTCAGGTCATGCGAGACAACTGCACTGCCCTGGTCGCGAGCTGGACGTGAGCGGCGACATCACCTCTGCCGCCGGTCCCGTCGCCCGCCCCGCCGCCGGCCGGGCCATTGACGCAGTCAGCGACGCTTCTATCGACACCGTGCCCGTCGTCGAGGTCACTGCGGCCTCCGTCAGCCGAGGTGGGCAGCGCGTGCTCCACGACGTAGACCTCCGCATCGTCCCCGGTGAGCTGGTGGCCCTGCTGGGCGCCAACGGCTCCGGCAAGTCGACTCTCCTGCGCGCGGCGGTGGGGATCCTGCCGCTCGATTCCGGCAGCGCGCGGCTATTCGGAGAGCCGGTCCATCGCAGCCTCGCCCACGACCGTCTCGGCTACGTGCCGCAGGACTCCGCAGAGGCGGGGTCCATCCCCGCGACCGCTCAGGAGACTGTCGCCAGCGGCCTGCTGGGTGCTCGGTCGTGGTGGCCCAGCCGCCGTGACCCCCGGGTCCTGAAGGCCCTCGAGCAGGTCGGGATGTCGGATCTTGCCGCTCGTCCCATCACCCGGATGTCCGGCGGGCAGCGGCGTCGCGTGATGATCGCCCGCGCCCTGGTGCGCGACCCTGACCTGCTGGTGCTCGACGAGCCGTTCTCCGGGGTCGACCTGCCCACCCAGGACCTCATCTCCCAGCTCTTCCGCGAGCTGTCCGCCACCGGCACCTCGATCCTGGTGGTCCTTCACGAGACCGGTCCGCTGACCGGAGACATCCATCGCGCCGTCGTGCTCGACCACGGCCATGTGGTGCACGACGGACCCGTCGAGGACCGCCCGCGCCTCCATCCCGGGCACGGCCATCCCGAGGATGCCGCCCCGATCGATCAGTGCCTCGGCCAGGAGATGAACCCCCTGTGATCTCGCCCCTCGACATCCTCACCTCCGACCTGCTGCGCTACCCGCTGATCATCGCGGTGCTCATTGGGCTCACCGCCCCCGTGGTCGGCACCTACCTGGTCCAGAAGCGGCTGTCCCTGCTCGGCGACGGGCTCGGTCACGTCGCCCTCACCGGCGTGGCCGTCGGCTGGCTGGTGGGTGCCTGGCTCACCGCCTCCCCCGCGGACCTGCTGGCGATCCCCGGCGCCCTGGCGGCCTCGGTGATCGGCGCCGTGCTGATCGAATACGTCCGGGAGGTCAGCCACACCAGCCGCGACGTGGCGCTGGCGATCCTGTTCTACGGCGGCATCGCCGGTGGCGTGGTGATCATCCAGCTCGCCGGAGGCACCTCCCAGAACCTGATGGGCTATCTCTTCGGCTCCCTGTCCACCGTCACCGCACCGGACACCGTGATCGCGCTGGTGCTCGCGGTGCTGGTGCTGGCGATCGGGGTGGGGCTCTCCGGGCTGCTCGCCGCGGTCACGGCGGATGAGGAATTCGCGCGTGCCTCCGGACTGCCGGTGCGCGTGGTGAACGTGCTGATCGCGGTGATGGCCGCGCTGACCGTCACCCTCTCGATGCGGATCGTCGGCGCTCTGATGGTCTCCGCGCTGATGATCGTCCCCGTCGCCGCCGCCCAGCATCTGGTGGTCGGCTTCGCCCGGACCATGCGCACCGCGATGGTGATCGCCGTGCTCTGCTCTTTGGGCGGACTGCTGATCACCGTGTACGTGGATCTGCCGCCGGGCGGCGTGATCGTGCTGCTGACCATCGCCGCCTACATCCTCGGCCTGCTGTTCCGGGCGCTGCGGCCCGTACGGCCGATCTCTGCGCTCGGCGGTCCCGGCCCGGGGCGGGCTGATGCCCTGCCCCTCGCCGCACGTGCAACGCCCCACGACTGATAGAAGTCCTGGTCGCCGTGGAGGAGAATGTCGGTATGCAACGGAACACCCGCCAGCGGACCGCGATCCTCGAGACGCTCTCGCGGCAGGACGACTTCCGCAGCGCCCAGCAGATCCATGAGCAGATGAGGGCCGACGGGGAGACCGTGGGCCTGGCCACCGTGTACCGGAATCTCCAGGTCCTCTCCCGCTCCGGTCGGCTCGACGTGCTGGTGGCCGGCGACGGCGAATCGCTGTACCGCCAGTGCGAGGACACCGGGCACCACCATCACCTGGTGTGCCGGGAGTGCGGCCGCACCGTCGAGTTCCTGGCCCCGAAGCTCGAGAATGCGATGACCGCGATCGCCCACGAGCACGGCTTCACCGATGTGGACCACACGCTCGAGGTGTTCGGCCTCTGCGGGGACCATGCAGAGCAGGCCGCCGAGCCTGACGAGGACCTCGACGAGGACACAGACGAGGACGACGTCGACGACGGAGACGAAGCAGAGGACGCCGCACGATGATGGAGTGGGTCGGGAACCTGCCGCTGCTGCCTGCAGTGGCATTCCTGTACGTCGTGATCTGGTGCCGCGCCGGCGCCACCTATCTGCTGGGGCGCGGCGCCCGCAGAGCCGCAGACCGGGGGCGCATCGCCGCGTTCCTCAACTCTCCGAGCGTGCGGCGCGCCACCGAGCTGATCAACCGGTGGGGAGCGCCGGTGGTGGCGCTCAGCTTCCTCACGATCGGGTTCCAGACCGCCGCCAACGCGGCCGCCGGACTCACCGGCATGCCGGCCAAGCGGTATCTGCCCGCTCTCGCGATCGGAGGGCTCGCCTGGGCCGTCATCTACGCGACCGTGGGCCTGGTGGCGTTCATGGCCTGGTTCGAACTGTTCCTGCTCTCCCCCTGGGCCGCCGTCGCGGCGCTGGGGATCCTCGTGCTGCTGGTCTGGGTCCTGCTGCGGCATCGGCGTCGCACCGGCGGCGTGATGGCATCGGCCCCGGGCACCGCGGAGAGCGCAGAGGATGCCGGATCGGCGCTCGGCGCCTCTCAGCACGGCGCCACAGAGCACGGCGCCTCGGCGCACGCTCGCAGCACCGAGCGCGAAGACCATCCCGTCGAGGGCTGATCGGTCCGTCGAGTCAGTCCGTCGAGTCAGTCCGTCGGGGGCTGATCCGGAGCGTCGATCGCGCCCCCGTAGCGGCGGTCCCGCCGCGCGTAGTCAGTGATCGCCCGCCAGAGCACCCGACGGTCGACATCCGGCCACAGCTCGGGCACGAAGACCAGCTCGGCGTAGGCAGCCTGCCAGAGCAGGAAGTTCGAGGTGCGCTGCTCTCCGCTGGTGCGCAGGAACAGGTCGACGTCCGGCATATCGGGATCGTCCAGGTGGCGTGCGAAGCTCTTGGCCGTGATGCCCCTGGCGCTGAGGCGGCCGGCGCGGGCCTCCTCCGCGATCTCCCGGACCGCGTCGATGATCTCGGCCCGCCCGCCGTAGTTCACACACATGTAGAGCGTCATGCGGGTGTTCTCGCGGGTGAGCTGCTCGGCCTCGCGCAGCTCCTTGATCACGCTCCCCCACAGTCGCTGCTCGCGACCGATCCATACGATCCGCACCCCCCAGGAGTTCAGGGTGTCGCGCTGGCGGCGCAGCACGGAGCGGGAGAAGCCCATCAGGAAGCGCACCTCCTCCGGGGAGCGCTTCCAGTTCTCCGTGGAGAAGGCGTAGGCGCTCAGATGGGTCACGCCGATCTGCAGGGCCCCGGCGACCACGTCCAGCAGTGCGGCCTCCCCCGCCTCGTGCCCTGCGGTGCGGGGCAGGCCCTGCTGGTTCGCCCAGCGCCCGTTGCCATCCATGACCACCGCGACATGGGCGGGGATGGTGGGGGCGGGCAGCTGCGGGGGCCGTGCACCGCTGGGGTGCTCGAACGGCTCCTGGTACCCGTGACGGGCGGCACCGGGCATGAGGTCCTCCTGGATCGGTCGCAGGGCTGCGGGGATCGAGCGCGTGCTCAGCGCTCTACGTAGTGCAGGGAGCGCACGGAGCGTTCGAGGTGCCAGGTCACCGTGTCGGTGATAAGACGGCCCGCCTCCTGCATGACGGACTCCTCGCTCTGGAGCACATTCTCCCAGTCTCCGGCGAGCAGGAAGATCAGCTGCTCGATCGTGGACTGGCGCACCGCGATCGCTCCCGGTTTCCGGCAGGGTGTGCAGACCAGACCGCCGGCGCGGATGTCGTAGGCGTGGTGGGGTCCCTCCGCACCGCACGAGGCGCAGACCCTCAGCTCCGGCGCCCAGCCCGAGACGGCGAGGGTGCGCAGCAGGAAGGAGTCCAGCACCAGCGGCGGTGCGAGCCGGCCCTCGCCCATCGCCCGCAGGGCCCCGACCAGCATCAGGAAGCCCCGCTGGTGGGGATCGACCATCTCGTCGGTGAGCCGGTCCGTGGTCTCGAGCATCGCGCTGGCAGCGGTGAAGCGCCCGTAATCAGCGCTGATGCCCACGGCGAAGGCGTCGATCGTGACCACCTGGGTGACCGTGTGCAGGCTCTTGCCGGCGTGCAGCTGCACGTCGACCAGGTTGAACGGCTCCAGCCGGGCACCGAAGCGGCTGCCCGTGCGGCGCACGCCCTTGGCGACCGCCCGCACCTTGCCGTGGCGCCGGGTGAGCAGCGTGATGATGCGATCGGCCTCACCCAGGGGGTGGGTGCGCAGGACGATCGCATCGTCACGGTAGAGCTTCTGCTGCATGGTCCTTGGAGCCTACGACCACGGGGACTCCCGGCACCGCAGGCGGGCACGGTGTCGAGCGGGAGGTCGCTCACCCCGCTGGCTTCCGCGTCGCAGGCTCCCGCGCCGCTGATTCGCGCCCCACCGAGCGGTCAGGTGCATGTGTCCGCGCCCGGTCGCACGGCATGATGGGCACCATCGACCGCCGCACTGCCGCTTGCGCGGTGCACGACGAGGAAGGAGGCGCCATGGGGATCTTCTCGATGCTGCGCCATGACAAGTCGGCCAGGAGCACCGCGCGCGAGGCGATGAAGGAGGCCCGGCGCGGTGACCGGTCACCGCAGGATGGGGCCCTCGAGCGGGTGGTGACGCTGATCCGCGACGTGGGCCTGGACGGGAAGCTCGCCTATTCCTCGGCCGCGGACATCGCCCGTCACGCCCAGCGCGGGCGGGGGAAGCGCCGCCCGCAGGTCGCGGTGCGCCGTCTCGTGCGCCGCCATCGCTGGGGCGTGACCGCGGGCGGTTTCGTCACCGGTCTCGGCGGCTTCGTGACCCTCCCGATCCTGCTGCCCACGAACGTGGTCGAGTTCTACGTCCAGGCCACCCGCATGGTGGGGGCGATCGCGGCGGTGCGCGGCTATGACCTCGAGGATGAGGAGGTCCGGGTGCGGGTGCTCGCGGCGCTGCTCGGCGAGGAGTCCGGGGACGTGCTGAAGAACGTCGGCCTCGGGCCGATCGCCGGGGTCGCCACGCGCGGCCTCGCCAAGCGCCTGCCGACGACTCCGCAGTCGGAGCTCGCCGGTGCCATCGGCGGCCGCCTGCTGCGCCGCTTCGGGCTGCGCTCCGCACGCCTGTTCGGCAAGGCGATCCCGGGGCTGGGTGCCGTGCTCGGCGCGCTCGCCGACCGCTCGCAGCTGAACAAGATCGCGGCTGCCGCGAAGAAGAGCTTCCCGCCGGTGGCCTGATGCGGGTCTTCGTCGCCCTCCGTCCCTCCCCCACGGCGCTCGAGCATCTGGACTCGGCGCTCGAGGAGGTGCGGGCGGGCGCGGGCCGTGCGCTGCGCTGGGGTGATCCCTCCCAGTGGCATCTGACTCTCGCCTTCCGGGCAGATCTGCCCGGTGGGGCGCTCGAGGACACGACCCGGGAGCTCGGCCGGATCGCAGCTCGGCACCGGCCGATGCCGCTCCAGCTGAGCGGTGCGGGGATGTTCAGCGCCCGCACGCTGTGGATCGGCGTGGGCGGCGCGACGGAGGCCTTGGGCGCACTGCTGGGCGAGGAGCTGCTCGAGGGCGAGAGCCGCGAACGGCGCAGAGCTCACCTGACGGTCGCCCGGGTCTCGGCCCGCGCTCCTCGGCCGCGCCGCCGTCGCCGGGGCGAGGAACCGCCGCCGGATCCGACGCAGCTGCTGCTCGCAGAGACGGTCCGAGCGCTGTCGGTCTATCGCGGGCCGACCTGGGAGGTGACGGAGCTCGAGCTGCTCGAGTCGCAGCTGGGGCAGGGTCGGTCCGGAGGCCCCCGCCACGAGGTGCTGGCCACGCTGCCGCTGGGCTGACGTCACGTGCCCGCGGTCGACGCAGCTACTGCGAGGCGAGGAGAGCGCAAGGTCGTCATGGCCCCGCTCAACGCGGGACGGCGATGCTCACCTCCATGCGCGGCTGCACGAGCGAGACGTCGTCGCCGGGGGCGACCCAGCCCGTGGCGAGCGTCGGATCGAAGCTCGTCTCGCGCAGCATCAGCTCCGCCCCAGCAGGCACGGTCACGGTCATGCGCACGGCCTGACCGGCACGGACGCCATGGACCGTGACCCGCTCGAGCCCCTCCGCGGACTCCACCGCCACGCCGTCCACGGCGACGGCGGTGAGCAGACCGCCGCTCGCTTCGAGAGTGAGCGCGGACGCGTCCCTCGGGGCCTCGATCGAGATCTCCTGCGGCCCCTCGGCGGAGCCCTGCACGCTCACAGCCGGCACGGCGAGGTCAGAGGTCGCCGACGCCCCATCGAGTGCCCGCCCCCAGTCGGTGCTGCCCGAGACCTCCCAGGTGGTCTCTCCGGTGCCGCCATCGACATGCGCGACGAGGCGCTCCTGGGTCGGTTCCGGCGACGCCAGGGTCCACGCAGTTCCACCGATCGCGAGCCCGAGCGCGAGCACCGCAGGCAGCACCGGGAGCAGGAGTCGATGGGGCCGACGGGCCGGGCGGGCACCAGGCGCGGAGTGCGCACGGCCACGGTGGTCGGCGGCGCTGCCGGAAAGCCGGCCATCAGCCCGACCGGCGGGCAGGTCACCGGAACGACCGTGAAAGCTGCCGAGCAGCAGCGGGCCCGCGGCGCCGAGCCCGATCAGGGCGGTCCCGGCCAGTCCCCCGGCTGCCGAGGCGATGCCGAACTCGGCCAGCGCCGAGAGCTGGGTGCCCAGCATCCAGCCCGTCGGAAGCACGGCGAGCACACGCACCGCCAGGCCCGGCACCGGCGGCAGCAGCGCGGCGAGCAGAGTGCCGAGAGCAGCGATCGTGGCGGGCAGGATCATCGAGCTGCCGAGCGTGGGCGAGTAGACCCCGAGCACCGCCAGCAGCGTCGTGACCAAGAGCGCAGCTCCGAGCAGAACGGCGGCGCGCGAGATCAGCAGCCGGGCCACCACCCAGCCGGCCGTCACCACCGCGGCCGCGGCGAGCATCTCCGCGAGGAGGAAGAGCTCGGCCCGCACAGGTTCACCCATGCTCTGGGAGAGCATCTCGGGAGTCGCCGCAGCGGTGGCCGACCAGAGCTGGAACGCGGCGAGCACCCCGCCGACGAGAACCAGCAGCCCCACCACCGCCCCCACGACAGCACCGGGGAGCGTGACCTCCATGCGGCGGCGTCGCACGAGCATCGCGGCGAGCACGGCCAGCGGTGCCAGCAGGCCGAGCACCGTCATCACCAGCGGCGGCACCTGCACCACTCCCCAGGGCGCGGTGGTCTGCACCGGATGCTCGTCCGCACGGTCCTGGAGGGCGCCGAGATCCCGGTCGCCGAGATCTCGGGTCAGGGCCAGGGTCAGCTCGCCGTAGTGCTGGAGGGTGCCGTCATCCAGATGCGCGGCATCGTCCTGGGCGGAGTGATAGGCCCAGGCCTCGTCGATAATCGCCATGTCCATCCCCCACCAGCCGGCGTCCCGGTAGGAGCTGAAGTCGGTGTAGTTGGGGATGATCCCGAACAGGGCGTCGGTGAAGGATTCGAACTCGGGGCTCGGTGACGAGCCGATCACGGCGTGCATCGGCCCGCTCGCCCGGGTCACCAGCGGCCGGCCGGAGATGCCGCGCGCCTCATGGTTCAGCACCACCACCGGCGCGGTGAGCTCCTGGCCCGGGCCGGCCAGGTACGCATCGGATCCCAGCAGGCCCCGCTCCTCGCCATCGACCAGCAGGATCACCAGGTCATTGCGCAGGGTCTCCGGGCCCAGCGCCCGGGCCGTCCCGAGGATCACGGCGAGGCCCACCCCGGCGTCGGCCGCGCCGGGCGCGCCGGGGACCGAGTCGATGTGGGAGGCGAGCACCACGGTGCCGGTGGGGTCGGTGCCGGGCCGGGTGGCGACGAGATTGCGGACGTACCCCACCGAGGCCTCGCCGTCGAGGACGCGCGTGCCGATCCCCTCCTGGGTCTCGATCTCGAAGCCGAGTGCGCTCAGCTGCGCGGCGAGCTCCTCATGGGCGCTGTCGTTCTCGACCGAGCCCATCGGCCGCGGCACCGCGACCACAGGAGCGACGGAGGCCGCGGCGCGTTCGGCGCTGAAGACGTCCTCGGGCGCCGCAGCATCACGTGGCGCCGTCACACCGCGGAAGGCGAAGCCCGCGACCACCACGGCCAGCAGCACCAGCAGCAGCACCGCGGCATGCCAGCGAGGGGCAGACCCAGCAATGATGGCGTGATCCGGAGCAGTCGTCATGGGACGGTTCTACCCTGTCCCGGACCCCGCCGCTGCCCCCGGACGGAGGAGATGCACGATCGTGTCGCGCCGGGTTCAGGACGGGAACGTCTCCAGCCCCTCGAGGCCGGAGAGGGATCCAGCCGCCTCGAGCAGCGCTGCACGGAAGGCGAGCAGCGAGGGGTGCGCGGCCGCCCCCGCCCGGGCCGCGGTGTACAGGGAACGATGGGGATCCCCCGGCAGCCGCACCACCCGTGTGCCCCCGAGATGCTCGGAGGCGATGATCCCGGGGACGAAGGCCACCGCATGCCCCGTGCGCACGAGGTGCACCTGGAGCAGCGGGTCGGGGGTGGTGAAGCTGATGCGAGGCTCGAGCCCGGCCTGGCGCAGATACGTCCGCGCCCAGAGCCCGGTGCGGCTGCCCGAGGGGTCCAGCGCCCACGGTGCGTCGACCAGGTCCGCGAGGGTGCGGGCGTCGGCCCAGGAACCGGAGTCCGGAAGCACCAGCAGGAGCGGATCGCGCAGCAGCGCCTCTCGATCGGTGCCGCGCCGCACCACCCGCTGACCCCCGGGATAGTCCTCGCCGAGGATCACGTCGAAGCGATGCGCGAGCAGCCCCTCATAGGCCGACTCCACCTCCTGCTGCGCCATCTCCAGATGGAGGTCGGGGTGCTGCTGCGCGAGGACGCTCACAGCTGCCGGGGCGAGCGCGATCATCGGGGTCTGGAAGGACGCCACCCGCAGCAGTCCGCCGGCCTCTCCCTGGGCCCATGCGAGCTCGGCTTCCGCCGTCTCCAGCAATCCCAGCATCTCCTCCGCCCGGCGGGCCAGTCGCACCCCGGCGTCGGTGAGCACGACCCGTCGGCCGACCTGCTGGAAGAGGGTGGTCTTCGTCTCCCGTTCAAGGTGGGAGAGCTGCTGGGAGACGGCCGACGGGGACATCGAATGGGCTCCGGCGACCGCCGTCATCGTCTCCAGCCTGCGCAGTTCGTGCAGCAGGAACAGTCGGTGCAGGTTCAGCACGGACACTCCTCCGATCGTGAAGTTCCGCTTCACGGTACAGGTCGGAAACATTCGCTGGACCTGGCGGGACCACGGTGGGCACAGTGGAGGCGTGAGAACCTCGTCCGCTCCCGCTCCCGCTCCCGCTCCTGTCCCCCGGGCCACCGCCGCGCCGACCCCGTCGGCCCCCTCCCGCGGGGTGCCCCTGACGCCGGTGCTGTTCATCCTCGGCTCCTGCTTCTCGCTGCAGTTCGGGGCGGCGCTCGCGACTCAGCTGTTCCCCGCGATCGGCTCCTGGGGCACCACCGCGCTGCGCCTGGGCATCGCAGCGATCGTCCTGCTGGTGATCGTCCGCCCGAAGGTCCACCGCTTCACCCGCCAGCAGTGGATCGCGGTGATCATCTTCGGTGTGGTGATCGGTGCGATGAACGGCGCCTTCTACGCCTCGATCGAGCGGATCCCGCTGGGTACAGCGGTCGCGATCGAGTTCCTCGGACCGCTGACCGTCGCCGCGGTGCTCTCCACGCGCCGCACCGACCTGCTGTGGGTGCTGCTGGCCCTCGGCGGAGTGGGCCTGTTCGGCGTGGAGTCCTTCACCGGCGCGGCGTCCCTGGACCTCCTCGGCGTGCTCTTCGCCCTCGTCGCCGCCGTGTTCTGGGGCCTGTACGTGCTCTCCAGCGCGAAGGTGGGGCAGCTGGTCCCCGGGCAGGACGGCCTCGCCGTCGCGATGGCTGTCGGTGCCCTCGCCATCCTGCCGCTCGGCGCCGAGGGCGCTGTCACGGGTGTGATGGACCTGCGCCTGCTCGGCCTCGCAGCGGGCACCGCGCTGCTCGCCTCCGTGCTGCCGTACACCCTCGAGCTCGGGGCGCTGCGGCGCCTGCCCCGGCACGTCTTCGGGATCATGCTGAGCCTCGAGCCGGTGGTCGCGCTGCTCGCCGGCGTGCTGCTGATCGGTCAGGACGCGACGCCGCTGCGGATGACCGCCGCCGTGCTGGTGGTCGCCGCGAGCGCCGGAGTCACGCTCACCGCACGCAGCACCTCGCCGGATCAGCCGCAGCCCGCCGATGAGTCGCCCGGCTGGGATCTGCCCACGCCCACCCATGCGACGGTCACCGGCGAGATGCCGATGCTCACCGAGGAGGAGCTGCGGCAGTACGAGCCGCGGGATCTCCCCTGGTCCGACGCGGTCGACGAGTCGGGCCGGGAGGAGCCAGGCCCACGCAGCTGATCTGCCCGGTGATGCCCGCCAGGTCGTGAAGGGCGCCGGTCAGCTGGCACCTCTCACGGCATGGCGGGCCGCGGCGCGGTCGCGGACCGCACTCTCAGGCGCGGGCGCGGTGCGCCCGGTTCAGCGCCGAGGTGATCGCCTCGAGGGAGGCGCGGGTGATCGAGCCGTCGATGCCGACGCCCCAGAAGATCCGGTCGCCGATCTCGCACTCGATGTAGGAGGCGGCCAGCGAGTCGTCACCTTCAGTGAGTGCGTGCTCGGCATAGTCGAGGATGCGCACGTCGATCTTCCGCTCGGCGAGGGCCTTGACGAAGCCGTCCAGCGGGCCGTTGCCGATGCCGGTGACCTGGTGCTCCTCGCCGTCGACCACGAGCGTGGCGGTGATGCGGTCCGAGCCCTCGCCGGTGGACTCCTGGTGCACGTCGCGGAAGCCGTAGTGGCCCCACTGGCGCGACTCGTCGCGGGAGGGCAGGTACTCGTCGGTGAAGGCATCCCAGAGCTGCTCGGGGCTGACCTCGCCGCCGTCGGAGTCGGTGCGCTCCTGGACGATGCCGGAGAATTCGATCTGCAGACGGCGCGGCAGGTCCAGGCCGTGCTCGGTGCGCAGCAGATAGGCCATCCCGCCCTTGCCGGACTGCGAGTTCACGCGGATCACCGCTTCATAGGAGCGGCCCACGTCCATCGGGTCGATCGGCAGGTACGGGACCCGCCACACCAGATCATCGACATCCTTGCCGGCCTTCTCGGCGTCGACCTCCATGCGCTCCAGGCCCTTCTTGATGGCGTCCTGGTGGGAGCCGGAGAAGGCGGTGAACACGAGGTCGCCGCCGTAGGGGCTGCGCTCGGGCACCGGCATCTGGTTGCAGTGCTCGACGGTGCGGCGCACCTCGCCGAGGTCGGAGAAGTCGATCTGCGGATCGATGCCCTGGCTGAACAGGTTCAGGCCCAGGGTCACCAGGTCCACGTTGCCGGTGCGCTCACCATTGCCGAAGAGGCAGCCCTCGATGCGGTCCGCGCCGGCCAGGTAGCCGAGCTCTGCGGCGGCGACACCGGTGCCGCGGTCGTTGTGGGGGTGCAGGGAGAGCACGAGCGAGTCGCGGCGGTCCAGGTTCCGGTGCATCCACTCGATCGAGTCTGCGTAGACGTTCGGGGTGGCCATCTCCACCGTCGCCGGCAGGTTGACGATCATCTTGTCCTGGGGCGTGGGCTGGAAGACCTCGATCACGGCGTTACATACGCGCAGCGCGTACTCGAGCTCGGTGCCGGTGTAGGACTCCGGGGAGTACTGGTAGGTGACCTGGGTGTCCGGGATGGTCTCCTCGTACTTCTTGCACAGCAGCGCACCCTGCACGGCGATGTCGAGGACAGCGTCCTCGTCGGCGCGGAAGACCACGTCGCGCTGGACCACGGAGGTGGAGTTGTAAAGGTGAACCACCGCGCGCTTCGCCCCGGCGATCGCCTGGTAGGTGCGCTCGATGAGGTGCTCGCGGGACTGGGTGAGGACCTGGATCGAGACGTCCTCGGGGATGCGGTCCTCCTCGATGAGGCTGCGCACGAAGTCGAAGTCGGTCTTCGAGGCAGAGGGGAAGCCGACCTCGATCTCCTTGTAGCCCATCTGGACCAGCAGCTCGAACATCCGCAGCTTGCGCTCGGCGTTCATCGGGTCGATGAGGGCCTGGTTGCCGTCGCGCAGGTCCACCGCGCACCAGCGAGGCGCGCGCGAGATGCGACGGGCGGGCCAGGTGCGGTCCGGCAGCTCGACCTGGATCTGCTCATGGAAGGGCAGGTACTTGTGGGTCGGCATGCCCGACGGCTGCTGGGGTGCGTCGCCGGTGGGGCCGACGACGGGGGCCGACGGGTCGCCCTCTGCCGCGACGGGAGCGACGGTGCCGCGTGCGGCGGGGGTGGAGGTGATCGTGGAGTCAGTCATCTGGAGGTCCTTCTCGCTGGGGTACCGGTCGCCGGACAGCACGTCAGCCGCGGCGGGTTCCCGGCGGTTCAGGACCCGTCGCGGCGGCGAAGCAGAAGCAGCGATCCACGCATGAGCCTCACGTTAGCACCGTCTGACCGGCGGTTCGGGACCTCTCACCATGCGAACACCGGGCAGCGATGACGGTCCCGGTTCCAGCTGGCGTCAGAACCCGAGGCGGCCCAGCTGCTTGGGGTCGCGCTGCCACTCCTTGGCGACCTTGACCCGGAGGTCCAGGTGCACCTTGCGGCCGATCAGGTGGTTGATCTCGGCGCGGGCCTGGGAGCCGACCTCCTTCAGGCGGGAGCCACCCTTGCCGATGATGATCCCCTTCTGGCTGTCACGCTCGACGAACAGGGACGCTCGGACCACGAGACGTCCGGTGCCGGGTTCGACCGGGGTGAAGGCATCGCCGTCGGGATCCACCTCGACGACCTCTTCGATGACCACCGCGATCGAGTGCGGGAGCTCGTCGCGGACACCCTCGAGGGCGGCCTCGCGGATCAGCTCGGAGATGCGATCATCGCGGGACTCCTCGGTGAGCTGGTCATCCGGGTAGAGCTGCGGCCCCTCGGGGAGCTGGCGGGTGATCACCTCGAGCAGCACGTCGATCTGGTCTCCCTTGACGGCGGAGATCGGCACGATCTCGTCGAAATCCATCATCTGGTCCACGGCCATGAGGTGCTCGGCCAGACGGTCCCGGGTCACCAGGTCCGTCTTGGTGACGACGGCGACGACCCGCGGGCCGCGCCGACCAGTGCGGAGCTCGACCAGATCCTCGCAGATGAAGCGGTCACCAGGGCCGATCTTCTGATCTGCGGGCAGGCAGAAGCCCACCACATCCACCTCGCTGAGGGTCTCACGGACCAGGTCGTTCAGCCGCTCGCCCAGCAGGGTGCGAGGGCGGTGCACACCGGGGGTGTCCACCAGGATGATCTGGGCGTCGTCGCGGGTGACGATGCCGCGGATCGCGCGGCGGGTCGTCTGCGGCTTGCTCGAGGTGATCGCGACCTTCTCGCCCACCAGCGCATTGGTCAGCGTGGACTTCCCGACGTTGGGCCGGCCCACCAGGGCGACGAAACCGGAGCGGTGCACGGGCTCCGCGACGGAATCCTCGGTGGTGTCGGGGTTGGGGTCCTGGTCAGCGGTCATAGTCGTCCTCCTGGTCGGTGTCTTCGTGGTCCTCGTCCTGCGGAGCTCTGCGCACCAGCACGGTGGAGAGCCGCTTGCGGCGGCCCGCGGTTCTCTCCCCCTCCAGCTCGAGCCCGAGCGCGATGGCGTGGGAGCCGGGGATCGGCACCCGCCCGGTCACCTTGGCCAGCAGGCCGCCCACGCTGTCGATGTCATCGTCGTCGAGCTCGAGGTCGAACAGGTCCCCGACCTCCGAGAGCCCGGCCCGGGCGGGGACCCGGTAGCGGCCCTCGCCGAGATCCTGGATCTCCGGCTCCGCCCGGTCGTGCTCGTCGGCGATCTCGCCCACGATCTCCTCGAGGATGTCCTCGATGGTCACGATGCCTGCCACTCCCCCGTACTCGTCGACCAGCACGGTGATGTGCACATGGCTGGTCTGCATCTGCGCCAGCACCTCGTCGGCCGCGACGAACTCTGGTGCGAAGCGTGCCGCGCGCATGACCTCGTGCACCGGCCGCTCGGGGCGTGCGTCCCAGGGCGAATGGATCGCCCGCATCACGTCCTTGACGTACAGCATCCCGCGCAGATCGTCGACGTTGTCACCGATCACCGGGATTCGGGAGTACCCGGAGCGGACGAACAGACGCATCGCCGTCTCGGCGCTCGAGTCCGCGCTGAGCGTGACCATGTCGGGCCGCGGCACCATCAGCTCGCGCACCATGGTCTCGCGCAGGTCGAAGACGCCCTGGATCATGTCCCGCTCGCCGTCGCGCACGTGCTCGTCCTCGAGCGCACGATCGACGTTCTTGCGCGCCTTCTCGACGCCGTCCTCGGGCGTCTCCGCTCCGCCCGAACGGGCCGCGAGTGAGGCGCCGACGCTCGTCAGCGCCCCGGCGGGGACCCATAGCAGCCCCCGCACCAGGGTGACCAGCCAGCGGTTGGAGATCAGCACGGACTCAGGGCGGCTGCGACCGATGGTCCGCGGTGAGATCGCGAGCACGATCAGCACCAGCAGTCCGGCGACGACCACGGTCGCGATCCCGGGCAGCAACAGGCCCGGGTGGCCCAGGTGGTCGCGGACGGCCACGGTCACCCCGGCCACGGAGGCGACCATCACCGTCTCGGCGAGCATCCGGCCCAGCGACACCGAGGCCAGGGTACGAGCGGCGTCCTCCCGGTGGGCGAGCACCCGCGCACGCACGGACTCGGGACGGGAGGACAGCGCCTTCTCCAGCACGCCGCGGGAGACGGACAGCTGGGCCGCATCGACCGCCGTGAGCATGGCGGCCACCACCCCGGAGGCGACGATCAGCGGGATCAGGACGAACAGGGCGAGGGTCAGCATAGGACGGACCCGGGCCTAGGTTTCGGCAGAGTCATGGGCCGGGCGGTCAGCGCGCGGGCCGTGAGGCGAGGAAGGTGAGCAGGAGCTTGCGCTGGAGGTCGAACATCACGGTGCGCTCATCCTCCTCCATGTGGTCGTAGCCCAGCAGGTGCAGGATCGAGTGCACGGTCAGCAGCAGCATCTCCTCGACAGCGCTGTGGCCGGCCTCGGCAGCCTGCTTGGTGGCGACCGACGGGCATAGCACCACGTCTCCCAGCAGCCCCTCGGGCGCCGGGTGCTCGGGGCTGCCGGGGATGAGCTCGTCCATCGGGAAGCTCATCACGTCGGTGGGGCCGGGCAGATCCAGCCACTGCACGTGGAGCTTCTCCATCGCGTCCTCGTCGACGAACAGGATCGACATCTCGGTGGCCGGATGCAGGTGCATCGCCTCGAACACGAAGCGGGAGAGGTCGACGAACTCGCGCTCATCCACGACCGCCGTGGTCTCGTTGCGGATCTCGATGGTCATGCTCAGTTCCCCTTGTGGGTTCGGTGGCGGGGGTCTCGGGTGCCCCCGGGTTGGATCTCCCAGCGCCCGTAGGCTTCGACGATCTCGCTGACCAGACTGTGGCGCACGACGTCCCGGGAGGACAGGCGGCAGAAGGAGATGTCCTCGATGCCCGAGAGCACCTGCTCGACGACCTTCAGCCCGCTCTTCTGGCCGCCCGG
Source organism: Brachybacterium sp. AOP42-C2-15 (assembly GCF_052377065.1). Taxonomy (NCBI): domain Bacteria; kingdom Bacillati; phylum Actinomycetota; class Actinomycetes; order Micrococcales; family Dermabacteraceae; genus Brachybacterium; species Brachybacterium sp. AOP42-C2-15. The sequence goes on along the minus strand of NZ_JBQSWK010000022.1, from coordinate 38,742 downwards.
AAGGTCGCCCTGGGTGACATCGCCGGTGATGACCATGGTGGAGTTGAAGCCGAGCCTGGTCAGGAACATCTTCATCTGCTCAGGCGTGGTGTTCTGGGCCTCGTCGAGGATGATGAAGGCATCGTTCAGAGTGCGGCCGCGCATATAGGCAAGCGGTGCGACCTCGATGGTGCCGGCGCTCATCAGGCGCGGGATCGATTCCGGGTCCAGCATGTCGTGCAGAGCGTCGTACAGCGGGCGCAGGTACGGGTCGATCTTCTCGTTCAGGCTCCCGGGCAGGAAGCCCAGCCGCTCCCCCGCCTCGACGGCGGGCCGGGTGAGGATGATGCGGTCCACCTGCTTGCTGAGCAGCTTCTGCACCGCCATCGCGACGGCGAGGTAGGTCTTGCCGGTGCCGGCAGGACCGATCCCGAAGGTGATGGTCGAGGATTCGATCGCCTCGATGTAGGTCTTCTGGCCCATCGTCTTGGGCCGGATGGTGCGGCCGCGTGAGGAGAGGATCGTGCGGGAGAGGACCTGCTCGAGCTTCTTCCCGCTGGCGCGCTCATCGCCGTAGAGGTTCGCGGCGCGCTGCACCGCCTCGGCGGTGACCGCCTGCCCGGTGCCGGCCAGGTCGATGATCGAGCGCATGATCTGCTCGCCCCGACGCAGCGCCTCTTCCGTGCCGCGCAGCGTCACCTGGTGCCCGCGCACGTGCACATCGGTGTCGGGGATCGCGTCCTCGAGGGCCGCCAATGCCTGATCGTTCTCCCCGAGCACCTGGAAGGGGCTCAGGTGATCGGGGATCGCCAGCTTCCGCTCACGCACCTCGGGAGGGCGTCCGGGGGCCGGGTCGAGGGCGTCTGTCACAGTTCTCCTTCTGCGAGCTTCCCGCCCGCCAGGACGTGCGCATGCACGTGGAAGACGGTCTGGCCGGCGCTCGCACCGGTGTTGAAGATGAGTCGGAAGTCGCCATCGCCCTGCTCCGCGGCCACCTGCGCAGCAACCTGCGCGGTGTGGGCGAGCAGCGCCGGATCCTCGACGAGCTCGGTCACATCGCGACGATGCTCCCGCGGCACCACCAGCACATGCACCGGGGCCTGCGGATGCAGATCCTTGAAGGCGATCACCTGATCGTCCTCATGGACCCGCTCGGAGGGGATCTCGCCGGCGACGATCCTGCAGAAGATGCAGTCCGGATCATGACGCTGCGTGACGTGCTCGGTGAGGCTGTTTCCCATGCCCCGGAGTCTACGGGAGCGAGGAAGGCCACCTCTGTTTGAGGAACGCCTCAGATCTATGAGAAGTTTTAATCACTATGACAAAACTTGGAATCATCGTCGCCAGTGCTCGCCCGAACCGTGTGGGGGACCACGTCGCCCGCTGGGTCCGCGACGCCGCTCCCGCCGGGGTCGTCGTGGACCTGATCGACCTGCGCGAGGTCGCGCTGCCTGCCTTCGACGGCACGAGCAGCCCCAAGGCCGGCCTGCCCAAGGAGACGGACCACTCCCGCTCCTGGGGCGAGCGGATCGACGCCCTCGACGCCCTGGTGATCCTCACCCCGCAGTACAACGGCTCCTACCCCGGGGCCCTGAAGAACGCGATCGACTTCCTCTATGAGGAGTGGAGCGACCTTCCCACCCTCCTGGTCGGCTACGGCTGGGCCTCGGCCAGCGAGGTGCTGCCGGTGCTGGAGACCCTGATGACCCGCCTGGGCGCGGACGTCGTCGGCTCGATCGGCCTGGGCTTCCGCGAGGACCTCTCCGTCGAGGGCGAGCTGTTCGTCGCCGAGGAGAAGACCGCCGCGCTCGGTGAGCATCTCAACGCGATCACTCAGCGCGCGCTCTCGAACGTCGGCTGACCCTTCCGCGAGCGTTCCGTGCGACCGGGAGACCGGGACACGTCGGACCACCGGAAACCCCCCGGGACACGCCGGGCCATCGGAAGCTCCCTGGGACACGCCGGACGCCCGGGACGCGCCGGACCGTCGGAAACGTCCCGGATCGCTCGGGACACGCCGGACCATGAACGCCGAGAACACTGATTCCACGCATTTCTGAACGGAATCAGTGTTCTCGGCGTTCCGCTATCGGCGCGGCGGGCGGCCGGGCGGGCCGGCTGAGCGGAACGAGCAGACCAGACCGGACCAGGCAGACCGGACCGGCCCCGGCGATGCTCTCGTCACCGCCGGGGCCGCACCTACATCGCTGACGTCTGCGTCAGCGGCTCTGCTTGATGAGGTCCGCGGCCTTCTCGGCGATCGCAATGACCGCCGGGTGGATGTTGGCGGTGACCTCACCGGGCATGACAGAGGCGTCGACCACGCGCAGCCCGTCGATGCCCCGCACCCGCATGGTGGTCGGATCCACGACGGCCTGCTCGTCGGTGCCCATGCGTGCGGTGCCGGCGAAGTGGAAGGCGGTGTCGGAGTTCGCCTTCAGCCACGTCACCAGCTCCTCGTCGCTCGGGTTCATGCCCGGGTCGATCTGCTCGACCTCGAATTCGGACGGCATCGCCGCGCCGACCTTCATCGCGGCGCGCAGTCCTGCGACCGCGACGGCGACGTCGCGCTCGTCGGAGAGATGGTTGAACACGAAGTCGGGCTGATCGTCCACGCTGGGCCCGGAGATGCGTGCGTGGCCGCGCGAGTGCGGGCGGCCCTGGTACATCCCGAGGCGGAAGCCCGAGAAGTCCGCGAGGTCCCAGCCCTTCTCGCCCGGCATGAAGGGCAGGAAGTGCAGCTGGAGGTCCGGGTCCTGCGCCTGCTCGCCGGTGCGGAGAAACGCGCCCGCGAGCGAGGCGCCGATGTTCAGCGGTCCGTTGCGGGGAAGCAGGTAGTGCTTCATCCCCTGCAGGCCCTGCTTCACGAGCGTCCCGGCGGCGTTGTTGAACGTGTACGGGCTGCTGGTGCGGAACTTGATGCCGTACTGGACGTGGTCCATGAGGTTCTCGCCGACGCCCGGCAGGTCGTGGACGACGTCGATCCCGTGCTGCTGCAGCAGGGCTCCGGGGCCCACGCCGCTGACCTGGAGCAGCTGCGGGGTGTGCAGAGCCCCGGCGCTGAGGATCACGTCCCGCCGTGCGGAGACCTGGAACTCGTGACCATCCTTGCGATAGCGCACACCGGTGGCGCGCTTGCCGTCGAAGTCGATCCCGGTGACGGTGGCCTCGGTGGTGATCTCGAGGTTCGGCTGCTTGCGCATCGGCTTGAGGTAGGCGAGGTCGGTGCTGGACCGCTTCCCGTTCCAGGTCTCCAGATCCCAGTAGCCCGCGCCCTCGATGCGGTCGCGGTTGAAGTCGTCGTTCTTCCCGATGTCCAGCACGGTCGCCGCCGTCTCGATGAAGGCGTCGGCCAGGGGGTTCTGCCAGCGGGCGCGCTCGACCCGGAACGGCCCGTCGCCGCCGTGGAACTCGGTGGCCCCGCGGTGGTCCGTCTCGGACTTCTTGAAGTAGGGCAGCAGGGAGCGGTAGTCCCAGCCGGTGGCGCCGCTGTCGGCCCACGCGTCGTAGTCGGAGGGGTTGCCGCGCACGTGCACCATGCCGTTGATCGCGCTGGAGCCTCCCAGCAGCTTCTCGTGGGGCAGGGCGTAGACGGTCCCTCCGAGCGATTCGTCCGGCTGCGTGGTCCAGTCCAGCCACATGAACTTCGGCTTGAAGAGGATCTTCGCGAAGCCCAGGGGCACGCGCGACCAATAGCTGGTGTTCTCGGGGCCGGCCTCGAGGACGAGCACGCGGCTGTCCGGGTCCTAGGCGAGCCGCGCCGCCACGATGGCTCCGGCGGACCCGCCGCCGACCACCACGTAGTCGTAGTCCTGGGGGATCGTCGTCATCTGGGATACCTCACTGTTCCGTCGAAAAATTGGGGGCTTGCCCCATCCAACGAGAATAGTCACCCGTCTATTCCCGGTGCGAGGGGTTGCCGTTCGTGGCCGGTGGCGGCGCCCAACGCACAGAACTGTTCGGCGCGGGGTGGAGGTCAAAGGGTTGAGGTGCCTAAGCTCGAGGGATGACCACTGCTTCCGCGGCCGACGCCTCCGAGCCCGCCGAGCCTGTGCACGTCTCCCGCGCACGTTCCGGGATGGCCGACGGCGACATCGCCGCAGGGACCATGCGCCGGCTGCGGGAGGGACGTCGCGCCTCGACCGTGGGACGTGCCACGACCACGCGCAGCGCTATCGCCTCCGCCGTGGTGTCGCTCAGCACCGCCGGCAAGCCTCTGACGGTCAGCGCCGTGGTGCGGGAGGCGGGCGTCAGCCGTCCGACGTTCTACACGCATTTCGCCGACCTCGACGATGTGATCGTGATGATCCACGAGCAGGCGCTCGCCGAGGTCGCGAGCTGGCAGCAGCGAGCTCTCGAGGGTCCTGAGCACTGGAGCGAGCCGGACGCGCAGCAGGAGTCCTTCCGCCGTTTCGCCGAGTACGTGGACCAGCATCGCGAGCTCTACGCCACGATCTTCGAGCTCCCCACCGGCGCCGAGGTGCGTCGGCGGGTCTCCCGCGTGATGGCCGATGCACTGCAGGCGCGGCTGGAGAAGGTCGCCACGCCGCCGGAGGGGATCAGCGCCGAGGCCATCAGCTCCGCCCTCGCTGCCGCATACACGCACCTGCTCGGCATGTGGGTGCGCGGGGAGCTCGAGGCGACGGTGGACGATGTGATGGCGCACCTGACCGTACTGATGCCGGCCTGGTTGATGGATCCTGCGACCCCGCCGACGGCGGCGGACCGCAGGTGAGGCCTCAGCCCCAGCGCCCCACCAGGGCGCTGAGCACAGCGATCGCGGCGGGGCCGGCGGTCGAGGAGCGCAGCACCTCGGGACCGAGCAGCACAGAGCGGGCGCCGGTCTCGCGCAGCTGAGCGAGCTCCTCAGGATCGATGCCGCCCTCGGGGCCGACGATCACGAGGATCTCCTCGAGACCGTCCTCGCTCGCGGAGCGCAGATCCTCGGCGAGGCTCATCAGGCCCACGGACTCCTGCTCGTGGAGCACCAGCACCAGCGTCCCCTCGACCTCTCGTCCTCGCAGGTCAGCGACCAGCTGCGGCGTGGTCACGGGCTCGCCGACCGCGGGGATGCCGGGCCGACGGCACTGCTTGACCGCAGCGCGCACGGTCGCCTCCCACTTGGTGCGTCCCTTACGCAGCTTCTCCCCGCGCCAGACGGACACCGAGCGCCGCGCGATCCACGGCACCACCCGGTCGACCCCGAGCTCGGTGGCCGATTCCACGGCCTGCTCGTCGCGCCCGCCGGTGGCCAGGGCCTGCACCAGGGTGAGGCGAGGCAGGCGCTGCACGGCCGGTGAGGGGTCCGCGAGAAGGCACAGGTCCAGCGCCTCCTTGCGGGCGGCGGTCACCTCGGCGAGGACCTGACGGCCGGGGGCGTCGGTGAGCAGCACCTGCTCCCCCACGCCGATCCGCGCCACCTTCGCGGCGTGTCGGCCCTCGTCGCCCGCCAGTACCAGGGCATCGCCCGCGACGACGGCGGCCAGGGTGTCGTCGAGGATCAGGAAGCTCGGCGGCGTGGTGGGCATCAGGTGCTCTCCCGTCGGTCTCAGAAGTCGCGCAGGCGCTCGCGGAGCTTCGCGAACGGGCCGTGGCCCTTGGTGCGGCGTGTGGTCTCGTCGCCGCGCAGCGCGGCGAGCTGCTGGAGCAGATCCCGCTCCTCCTCGGTGAGCGAGGTGGGGACATCCACATCGAGCACCACGCGGATGTCACCGCGGCGTTCGCGGCGCAGCGGGGTGACGCCGAGCCCCTTCAGGACGATCTCCTCACCGGGCTGCGAGCCGGGGCGCACATCGAGATCCTGAGGGCCGTCGAAGGTATCCAGCGGGATGGTGGCGCCGAGCGCGGCGGTGGTCATGGGGACCGCGATCGTGGTGACCAGGTCGTCGCCCGACCGCTCGAACATCTCGTGGTCGGTGACGGCCAGCTCGACGAAGAGGTCGCCGGAGGGCCCGCCCGCCTCGCCCGTCTCGCCCTCTCCGCGCAGCTGGATCCGAGTGCCGTTCTCGACACCGGAGGGGATCCGCACGGTCACCGTGCGCTCGGAGGCGGTGCGGCCATGACCGGAGCAGCCGGTGCAGGGGCTCTCGATCACATCGCCGTGGCCCTCGCAGGTGGGGCAGGGTGCCATGGTGACCATCTGGCCCAGCAGCGACTGGGCGACGCGCTGGACGTGGCCGGAGCCGTTGCAGGCGGTGCAGCGGGTGGGGCTGGTGCCGGGCTCGCAGCAGGAACCGGTGCAGCGCTCGCACAGCACTGCGGTGCGGAAGGTGACCTTCTCCTCGGTGCCGAAGACCACGTCACGCAGGTCGATCTTCACACGGCGCAGCACATCTCCGCCACGTCGCTGGCGGGGCACGGGGCCCTGGTTGCGGCCGCGCATGCCGGAGGCGCCGGCGAACATGTCGAAGATGTCGTTGAAGTCGAAGCCGCCACCGCCGCCACCGGGGAAGCCGCCCATGCCCGGGCCGCCACCCATGTCGTACTGCCGGCGCTTGTCCGCATGGGAGAGGGTCTCGTAGGCCTGGGAGACCCGCTTGAACTTCTCGGCCGCCTCGGGGTCCGGATTGACGTCCGGGTGGAGCGTGCGGGCGAGCTTGCGGTACGCCTTCTTGATCTCATCAGTCGTCGCTTCGCGGGAGACGCCGAGGAGGTCGTAGTAATCGTCGTTCACTGCAGTGGGGTCCTTACCGGGGAGTCGGTGCCGCGGGCGGCGGGCACGGGGCGTCGAGTGGCATGGGCGGCCGGGCGGGGGTGAGCCCGCGGAGCCCGCCCGAGGCTATTCGAGAAAGCGGGAGACGTAACGGGCGATGGCCTGGACGGTCGAGATGCCGGTGACGTAATCCATCCGGCTGGGTCCCAGGATCGCGACATGCGAGCCGACACCGTACCCGGCGCCGACGACCGCGGCCTGATGCAGCGCCCGGTCCTGGAGCTCGGTCCCGATGCGCACCTCGACGGCGCCCGGCGAGGCGTGCATCTCGGTGAACAGGCGCAGCAGCACCAGCTGCTCCTCGAGCACGTCCAGCAACGGCTCGACGTCACGGGCGAAGTCCTCAGCCGATCGCGCGATGTTCGCGGTGCCGGCCATCATGATCCGGCCCTCGGCACGAGTCGCTGCGAGCGCGGCGAGAGCCTCGGACACCTCGGCGGCGGCCGGTCGCTCCGGGGGCGTGAGCGCTTCGAGGAAGTCCTCCAGCGGCGTGGCGAGGTCGGTGACCTCGCGGCCTGCGACGACACGATTGAGCTGGTCGCGCAGCACCGCGTAGTACTCGGCAGGTTTGCCGGCGTTGATAGGCACGGTGCGCTGATCCACCCGGCCGGACTCGGTGATCAGCACCACCAGCAGCAGGGAGTCGGCGACCTTGACCAGTTCGACATGCCGGATCCGGGCCTGCCTGCGGGCCGGGTACTGCACCATCGCGACCTGCTGGGTGAGCTGCGCCAGCACCCGCACGGTCCGAGCCAGCAGCTCCTCGACATCGCCCGAGTCCTCGAGCAGCGTACGGATCGCCCGGCGTTCGGGGGCGGAGAGCGGCTTGATGGTGGCGACGTGGTCGACGAAGGTGCGGTAGCCCTTGTCGGTGGGGACACGCCCCGCCGAGGTATGCGGCTGATGGATCAGCCCCTCCTCCTCGAGCAGCGACATGTCGTTGCGCACTGTCGCAGCGGAGACCCCGAGCTCGTGGCGTTCCAGGAGCGACTTGGAGCCGACGGGCTCGCGGGTGGAGACGTAGTCCTCGACGATCGCGCCGAGGATCTGGAGCTTGCGGGCGTCCGTCTCGCTCACCTCCTGCGCTGCGTGCGTCCAAAGTCGTGGTCTCTCATTTGGCACTCTCTCATGCCAGGTGCCAATCCTACGCGCCCCGGCGCGCTGCGCGGGGAGGCGTTCGCCACGGGTGTACGGTGTCGCGCGTGCCTGCTGACTTCCCCGACCGGTACGGCCGCGACGTGCTGTCCTCCGGTCCGCCCGCCCATCATCGTCGCCGTCCCGTGGCCCGCGAGGTCCCCGCTCAGCGCGGCCTGGTCGCCGAGGAGGCCTCCACCGGGTTCACCGGCGCGGTGACCCGCGTGGAGAAGATCGCCGGAGAGCTCGTGGTCGAGCTGGAGGACGGCCGCGGCGTCCGCCGGACGTTCCCGCTGGGTCCCGGCTTCATGATCGATGGACAGCCCGTGGTGCTCACCCGCGCCGTCGCGACTGCCTCCGCACCCGTGCGCCGGCGCTCCGCCTCCGGGTCCGTCTTCGTCGAAGGGGCGAAGGCACGCACCGCCCGCGCCTCCCGGATCTGGGTCGAGGGCACCCATGATGCGGAGCTGGTGCAGAAGGTGTGGGGCCACGACCTGCGCATCGAGGGCATCGTCGTCGAACAGCTCGAGGGCGCGGACAACCTCGCCGAGCGCGTGCGTGAGTTCGGACCTTCTCCCGGGCGCCGGCTCGGGATCCTCGTGGATCATCTTGTGAAGGGTTCGAAGGAGTCCCGCATCGCCGCCGAGGTCATGGCGCTGCCTGGCGCCCGAGGCAATGTCACGGTGGTCGGACACCCGTACGTCGATGTCTGGCAGGCGGTCAAACCCGCCCGGGTGGGGCTCACGGCATGGCCGCACATCCCCAAGGGCACCGACATCAAGGTCGGCTCCCTCGCCGCGCTCGGCTGGCCCCATGCGGACAAGTCCGATATCGGACTCGGCTGGAAGCGGATCCTGTCGACCGTCCGCTCCTACGCTGACGTCGAGCCGACGCTCTCGGGCCGCATCGAGGAGCTCATCGACTTCGTGACCGTGGACCACTCCTGACTGGGGGTTAACCCCCGGTCGATACGGCGGCACGCCACGCGGACGCCGCAGGCGATGCTCTATAGGCTGGCTGCATCAGCCCGTCGCCGGCGTGAGAGCCGGCCCGTCCCGAAGAAGGAACCATGAGCCAGACTCCGCATCCGCATGATCCGTTCGGCATCGAGCCCGGCACCCCCGCCGAGCAGGCCGCCCCCACCTCGGATCCCTCGCTGCATCCGCACGACCCCTTCGCCTACGGTCCCGACGCCTCTCGCGTCCCGTCGCCGCCGAGCGCCGGTGAGCCCGCGGCGCAGGCCCCCCATCTCGCCGCGCCGGCTCCCGCTCCTGCGGGCCACAGCGCATATCGCGCGCAGGGTGGCGCACCGGGTGGGGCGCCGGGCGGGGAGCAGACGGACCAGCCGGCTCCCGGCACCAAGGGTGTCTACGAGGGGCCCCTGAGCGGTCAGCCGCTGAATCGCTCCGACTCCCGCATGTGGGGGATGTTCTCGCAGCTCGCCGTGGTCCTCGGGCACGTGATCAGCTGGGGCTTCCTCGGCTGGGTCGGCCCGCTGATCATCTTCCTGATGTACAAGGACCGCGATCGCTTCGTGCGCTTCCACGCCACCGAAGCGCTCAACGGCGCGATCGCCGTGCTCATCGCTCAGGTTGCCCTCACCATCGTGATCACGATCCTGACCATCTTCACCTTCGGCGTCGGCTCGATCCTGTACCCGCTGGTCGGGCTCCCCGCACTTCTTCAGCTGGTGTTCTCGATCGTCGGCGCGGTCAAGGCCAACCAGGGCGAGTACTGGGCCTACCCGTTCAACCTCCGCCTGGTGAAGTGACCGGTCGTACGTCCACTGCACCATGAGCACGAGAACCCTCGGGATCCCACGATCCCGGGGGCTCTTCCGCTGCCCTCACATCCAGTTCACGCCGTCGTGCTCGAACTCGCGGACGCGGTGGGCGATCATCCGTCGCAGCAGGTCCGTGGGCACCGGCGTCGTATAGGGCAGCTTGACGCTCCCCTTGCCGGTCTCGTACGCGGTGAGCTCCGCCGCGAAGGCCTCCCGAGTGCTGGGGGTGACCGTGAAGTTCGCGTGATGACGGTGGGCGCTGCAGACGAACAGGATCGTGCCCCGTGGATGCAGGTACGCGGGAGAGCCCCACTTGAGGGCCTCGCTCGCCTCGGGCACGGCCTCCTGAGCCAGCGCCCGCAGCTCGTGCAGGCGGGCGCGAGCCGGGCCGTCGAACGCCGCGATGTACTCGTCGACCGTGGTGGGCTTCGCTGACGGAGTCATTCCCGCAGTCTGCCCCGAAAGCGTCTCAGGGCACCAGGTCCCGGATGACGGCATCGGCCAGCAGCCGCCCCTGCCGGGTCAGGACCGCTCGTCCGGCGGCAAGGGCATCGGCGTCGAGATGGCCACGATCACGGTGCACGGCGAGCATCTCCCGACGCTCTGCGGGGACCACCTCGACGGCGAGCCCGTCGGCGATCCGCAGCTCGAGCATGATCCTCTCGACCAGCCGGTCCTCGGCGGCGACCAGCTCGGAGTCCGCCACCGGCATCTCGCCCGCGGCGAGCATCCGGGCGTAGCGGCTGGGGTGCTTCACGTTCCAGGAGCGCAGCCCGTCTCGGTGGCGGTGCGCGCCGGGGCCGATCCCCCACCAGTCGGTGCCGCGCCAGTAGGCGAGGTTGTGGCGGGAGCGCTGCTGCTCGGTGCGGGCCCAATTGGAGACCTCGTACCAGGAGAGCCCATCGGCGCGTGCGAGGTCATCGACCAGCTCGTACTTGTCGGCCATGTCGTCGGGATCGGGGGCTTCGAGCTCACCGCGGCGCAGCTGCCGTGCCATCGCGGTGTTGCCCTCGATGATCAGCGAGTACGCCGACATATGGTCGACACCGCAGGCCAGCGCTGCCTTCACGGACGTCTCGACATCGGCGAGGGTCTCCCCCGGGGTGCCGTAGATGAGGTCGAGGCTGACATCCAACCCGGCCTCGCGGGCCCAGGCCACTGCCTGCGGGACCTTCTCGGGGTCGTGGGTGCGATCCAGCGTGGCCAGCACCGAGGGCACCGCGGACTGCATACCGATCGAGACGCGGGTGATGCCCCCGTCGGCGAGGCGCGAGAGCGAGGCCCGGGTGACGGAGTCCGGGTTCGCCTCGGTGGTGATCTCGGCGCCCTCGGCCAACGGGATCAGCGTGCGCAGATGGTCGAGCATCGCGACGAGGTCATCAGCGGGCAGCAGGGTCGGGGTGCCGCCGCCGAAGAAGACGGTCGAGACCTGCTCGTAGTCGTAGCCGGCCTCGCGGTCCGCGGCGAGGGTCAGATCCATCTCACGCATGGAGTTCTGCGCGTATTCGGCCTGGGAGCCGCCCCCGCCGAGCTCGGTCGCGGTGTAGGTGTTGAAGTCGCAGTACCCGCAGCGCACGGCGCAGAAGGGGACGTGGATGTAGACGGACAGCGGGTTCACAGGCCCATCCCCAATCCCAGTCCTCGCCCGGTGGAGCGCAGGCGGTCCGGGAACTCGGAGTCCTGATCGGCGCGCCGCAGCGCATTCTGGGCGCTGTCCACGAGCGAGTCGTACAGCACGGTGTCGGTCTCCCGGGCCCAGTCCAGCAGCGCACGGGCCCGCGCGGCGTCGAGACCGCGGAAGGCGTCGCCGACGGTGACCCCGTGCTCAGGACGATGGAGCACCTCGATCCCGTCACCGGCGGAGGTCTCGCCCTCCACCAGCACCCGGAAGTAGGCACCGCAGCGGCCTGCAGCGGTGAAGTGGCGGCCCCAGCGACGGTCCCCGATCCAGGCCGAGAAGGTGCCGCAGGGGTTGCGGGGGCAGGTGGCCTCGAGCTCGGCGGTGCCGATCCTCCAGCGCTCCCCGATCACCGTCTCGTCGGTGTCCTGGCCGGTGGTCACGAGGTTCTCCCCGAAAGACCCGTCGGGCAGGTCGAGCTCGCGCTCGGCGGCGTGGGCCGCGCGCGTCTCCCGCGAGAAGGCGTAGACCGCTTTGAAGATCCCGCCATGGTGCTCGCGGTCGCCCTGGACGTCGCCGAGCACGCCGTGGGTGAGCAGCCGCACCGGTCCGTCGACCGGCCGTTTGTCGATGCCGCTCATCAGGCCGCTCGCCGCGACCGGGAACAGCTGGGCGACGGTGCAGACCGCCGCGATGCGTCCGGTCTCCATGGTCATTTCTTCTTGCTGTCCTTGGGCATATCGCCCTCGTCGGAGGAGAGCGCGGCGATGAAGGCCTCCTGCGGGACCTCGACAGATCCGATGTTCTTCATGCGCTTCTTGCCCTCCTTCTGCTTCTCCAGCAGCTTGCGCTTACGGGAGATGTCGCCGCCGTAGCACTTGGACAGCACGTCCTTGCGCATCGCGCGGATGTTCTCGCGGGCGATGATGCGGGCGCCGATGGCGGCCTGGATCGGCACCTCGAACTGCTGGCGCGGGATGAGCTTCTGCAGCTTCCCGGCCATCTCGACGCCGTAGTTGTAGGACTTGTCCCGGTGCACGATGGCACTGAACGCATCCACCGGCTCACCCTGCAGCAGGATGTCGACCTTGACGAGATCTGCGACCTGGGAGCCGGAGATGTCGTAGTCAAGGGAGGCATAGCCGCGGGTCTTGGACTTCAGCTGATCGAAGAAGTCGAAGATGATCTCCGCGAGCGGCAGCGTATAGCGCAGCTCGACACGGTCCTCGCTGAGATAGTCCATGCCGCCGAGATTCCCGCGCTTCGACTGGCACAGCTCCATGACGGCGCCGATGAACTCGCTGGGGACCAGGATCGTGGCGTTGGTCATCGGCTCGCTGATCTCGCGGACCTTGCCGCTCGGGAAGTCCGACGGGTTGAGCACCTCGATCTCGGTGCCGTCCTCCATGACCACGTGGTAGACGACGCTCGGGGCAGTCGAGATCAGCTCGAGGTTGAACTCGCGCTCGAGGCGCTCGCGAATGATCTCCAGGTGCAGCAGGCCCAGGAAGCCGACCCGGAATCCGAAGCCGAGGGCCGTGGAGGTCTCCGGCTCGTAGTTCAGGGCGGCGTCGTTGAGCTTGAGCTTGTCCAGTGCGTCGCGCAGCACCGGGTAGTCGGAGCCGTCGATCGGGAACAAGCCCGAGTACACCATCGGCTTGGGATCAGCGTAGCCCTCGAGGGCCTCCGTCGCACCACGGATCGAGGTGGTGATGGTATCGCCGACCTTCGACTGGCGCACGTCCTTCACGCCCGTGATCAGGTAGCCGACCTCGCCGGGACCGATGCCCTGAGTGGGGTGGGGCTCCGGGGAGCTCACGCCGATCTCGAGCAGCTCGTGGTGTGCTCCGGTGGACATCATGTCGATGCGGTCGCGGGACTTCAGCGATCCGTCGATCATGCGTATGTAGGTGATCACGCCGCGGTAGGTGTCGTAGACGGAGTCGAAGATCATCGCGCGGCAGGGGGCCTCGGGGTCGCCCAGCGGGGCCGGGAGGGTCCGGACCACGTGGTCCAGGAGGTCCTCGACGCCGACCCCGGTCTTGCCGGAGACGCGCAGCACGTCATCGGGCTCCACCCCGACGAGCTGCCCGATCTCGGCGGCGTACTTCTCGGGGTCCGCTCCGGGCAGATCGATCTTGTTCAGCACCGGGATGATGGTGAGGTCGTTCTCCATCGCCAAGTAGAGGTTCGCGAGCGTCTGCGCCTCGATGCCCTGCGCGGCGTCGACCAGCAGGATCGCGCCTTCACACGCTGCCAGCGAGCGGGAGACCTCGTAGGTGAAGTCCACATGCCCGGGGGTGTCGATCATGTTCAGTGCGTAGTTCACGCCGTCGACCTGCCACGGCATGCGCACAGCCTGGCTCTTCACGGTGATGCCGCGCTCGCGCTCGATGTCCATCCGGTCGAGGTACTGGGCGCGCATGTCACGGGAGTTGACGATCCCGGTGATCTGCAGCATGCGGTCGGCCAGCGTGGACTTGCCGTGGTCGATGTGCGCGATGATGCAGAAGTTGCGGAGCCGCTCCTGGGGGGTCGAGGCGGGAAGGATGTCCCGCGCCTCGTCGGCCGCGATCTTCGGGGTCACCGGCTTACGTCCTCTCGTCGATAACGGGCCGGACGCTCTCGCGCCGGGCATCGGCCCATCGTCTCATGGGGAACGCTCCCGTCCCTGATCCCGCGGTGCTCCCGGACAGAGGTCACAGGGGACGTGCTGCCCGCCGCCTCAGTGCGCGGGATGGAAGTAGGTCGCGCCGAGCGCCCGCGTGACGGCGCCGGTGACCATCTGCAGCTGCTCCATCTCCTCGTCGAAGTTCTCGACGATGTCATCCAGGGAGCGGAAGCGCAGGCTCGCCAGCGCCCGGCCGACGATCCGCCTGCCGGGCTCGGCGGTGCCGAGCCGGTCGAAGCTGTTGCCGTGCAGCTTCGCGAGGGTCTCGAGCGCCTCCTCGATCTCCCCGAGGCAGTGCACCGCAGAGCGCGGGAAGATCGAGTCCAGCAGCAGGAATTCGATCGCCCGTGCGGCGCGGACCCGCCCGCGGTAGGAGCGGATATAGGCTTCGTGCGCGCTGCAGGAGCGCAGTAACATCACCGTCGCGGCAGGCGAGGAATCCTCGAGGTCGTGATCCTGCAGGTTGCGGGCCAGCATGTCTACCCGCTCGAGCAGCTGCCCGATCCGCAGGAACAGCCATGCCTCGTCACGGGTCATCGAGGAGTCCACCAGTCCGTTCACCACCGCACAGCGGTCCTTGGCGAACTGGAAGGCGCCGTGCATGCGTGAGGGACGCACCCCGCGCGGCAGGCCCAGGGTGGTGGTGTTCAGCGACTCCCACACCTCGGTCGAGAGCACCTCGCGCACGCCCCGGGCGTTCTCCCGGGCGGCCAGCAGCGCGCCGGCCACCGAGGACGGATTCCCTCGATCGGTGAGCAGGCGGTCCAGCACCCGCTGCACGCTGTGGTCGGACTCGTCGGTCTGCTCGAGCCCGAAGATCTGGTAGACGTCGCGGCAGGCCTCGGCGAAGTCCTCCGGGGTGTCCTCGGTGATCGACTGCAGCTTCACATCGAGTATCCGGGCCGTCTGGTCCGCACGTTCGACATACCTGCCGATCCAGAACATCGCGTCGGCGATCCTACTCAGCATCATGGGGTGCCTCCTCGACGTCGATGATCGGGATCGCGGAGGTCACCGGGTCGGGCTCGGGTGCCCGTTCCTCGATCTGCTCTTCACGCGGGTCCTCGAACTCGTCGTAGCTGTCATCCGTCGGATCTTCGATCCCTTCCACCTCGAACTCCTGGGACTGCGCCTGCGACTGCGCCTGGGACTGATGCGCAGACCCTTCGGTCGTCCGCTCGGGGGCGAGCACCCAGGTGTCCTTCGACCCGCCGCCGCGGGAGGAGTTCACGATCATCTCACCGCGCGGCAGGGCCACCCGGGTGAGCCCTCCGGGCAGCACCCAGACGTCATCGCCGCTGTTCAGAGCGAAGGGACGCAGGTCCACGTGACGCGGCTCGGGTCCCTCCTCGACGAGGGTGGGGATGGTGGAGAGCTGGACCACGGGCTGGGCGATCCAGCCGCGCGGATCCGCGAGCAGCCGCTCCCGCAGCGCATCGAGCTCCTCGCGGGAGGCGGCGGGACCGATCACGATGCCCTTGCCTCCGGAGCCGTCGACCGGCTTGACCACCAGCTCGTCGAGCCGGTCGAGCACCTCGGCCAGGGAGTCGGGCTCCTCCAGCCGCCAGGTGTCGACATTGGGCAGGATCGGCTCCTCGGAGAGGTAGTAGCGGATCAGGTCGGGAACATAGGTGTAGGTGAGCTTGTCGTCGCCGATCCCGTTGCCGATGGCGTTGGCGACCACCACGTTGCCGGCGAGGATCGCGCGCACCAGGCCCGGCACTCCGAGCGCGGAGTCGGGCCGGAACACCTCGGGGTCCAGGAAGTCGTCGTCGGTGCGCTTGTAGATCACGTCCACGCGGCGCAGTCCGGCGGTGGTGCGCATGTAGATGCGCTCACCCCGTTCGACCAGGTCCGACGCCTCGACCAGATCCACGCCCATGGTGCGGGCCAGCAGGGAGTGCTCGAAGTAGGCGCTGTTGTAGCGGCCAGGGGTCAGGACCACGACGGTGGTCTCCTCCCCCGCGGTGTTCGGCGCGGCGGCCTGCAGCGCCGAGAGCAGCCTGCCCGGGTACTCGCCCACCCGCCGCACCGGCCGGTGCGCGAACAGCTCCGGGAAGCCCTGCGCCATCGCGCGCCGGTTCGAGAGCACGTAGCTGACACCGCTGGGGGTGCGCACGTTGTCCTCGAGCACCCGGAAGTCGCCGGCTCCGTCCCGCACCAGGTCGATCCCGGAGATGTGGATCCGCACGCCGTTGGGCGGTGTGTAGCCACGCATCGCCTCGACCACGTAGGTGGAGGAGGTGACCAGCTCCGCGGGGATCACCCCATCGGCGATCGCGGCCTGGTCGTTGTAGAGGTCATCGAGGAAGCGCTCGAGGGCACGCACCCGCTGGGCGACCCCGGCCGAGACCCGGGTCCACTCCTCGGCGGCGACCACTCGCGGGATCGCGTCGATCGGGAAGGGACGCTCCTCGCCCGCATAGTCGAAGGTGATGCCCTGGTCGAGATAGCTGCGGGCCAGGGAGTCGGACCGGGAGCGGAACTCTTCCGTGCCGAGCCCGGACAGAGCGTCATGCAGCGCCTGATAGGTGGGGCGGACCGTCCCGTCGGGGGCGAACATCTCATCGCCGCCGGAACCGGTCCGCGCACTGTGGAACAGCGGGGAGGCAGACATGCCTACCATTCTCACACCGACCCACCCCGTCTGTGGCGCACTCCGCCCAGGAAGCGAGAGCCTGATGTCCCTGGTCTCCCGACTGACCTCCCTCCTCCGCTCCGCAGCACGCAGCCCCGCGGTCCGTCGAGGAGCCCGCTCGCTGAGCCACCAGGCGATCCGGGCGGTGCAGGAGCACCGACCCGGCACGAGCGCGCACGATCCTGGAAGTGCGGCTGGAAGTGCTGCCGCCGGCGCGGCCAGCGCCCTCGCGCTCGCCGACCGCCGCGGAGCCACACCCCTCACCCTCGAGTACGCCCCGCGCCAGGATGGCAATCCGGATCCGGGCGAGGTGGTGTGGGCGTGGGTGCCCTACGAGGAGGACCTCGCTCAGGGCAAGGACCGTCCGGTGCTGGTCGTCGCCGAGGAGGCGGCGGCCGCGGGTGGGTCCGACGGCTCCGGCGACGTGCTGGTGGCACTCATGCTCACCTCCCGCGACCGCGCCGACGATGGCGAGGTCACCACCGATCAGCACGGCTCGACCTGGGTCGACATCGGTGCCGGGGAGTGGGACCGGGAGGGGCGGGCCTCCGAGGTGCGGGCTGACCGACTGCTGCGCCTGGCACCAGGGGCTGCACGCCGTGAGGGCGGACGGCTGGACCGTGCGCGCTACGATCGCGTCGCCGCCGTGGTGCGGGAGGTCCATGGCTGGCGCTGAGCCAGCCGGAATCTGGAGAGACACGCCGCACACCGGGTACGTCCGGGGGCACTGCTCTGGTAAAGTCTTGCCCCGTATGTGTGACATACCGTTCGGTGTGCGCAGGATAGTCCCGCCGTGTCAGGGGCGATGATTCATGCGACCCGGGCGAGTACCCGTGGCAGCGACCCGGTACCGACGTCTCAGGCGAATCCCCACCGCCGTCCCTGTCGGCACCGATCCTCGGCCGTCGCGGAAGATCCATCACAGCAGCACAAGAGAAGAGTCTTCGTGGCAAACATCAAGTCCCAGATCAAGCGGAACAAGACGAACGAGAAGGCGCGCCTTCGCAATCGCGCCGTCAAGTCCGAGCTCCGCACCTACACCCGCAAGGTGAAGGCTGCCGTCTCCACCGGTGACGCCGAGGTTGCCGGCGAGGCGCTCAAGAGCGCCTCGCGCAAGCTCGACAAGGCCGTCGCCAAGGGCGTCATCCACCAGAACCAGGCCGCGAACCGCAAGTCCGGTCTCGCGAAGCTGGTCGCCGCGGTGAGCGCCTGAGCTTCACCCGCTCGTAGTCCACGAGGCCCCGCGCACCATGATGGTGTGCGGGGCCTCGTCGTCGTCGGGGTGCGCTGTCTCCGGGATGCGCCGATCAGCCGGCGCGCCGGGCGCGGCAGATCCCCATCACCATCCGCTGCACGGACCAGCGAGGGTCGCGTCCCGCACCCTTGACCTCATGATCCGCACGGGCGATGGCTTCCAGGGCCCGGGCCAGGGAGCGGTCGTTCCAGTTCCTCGCCTCGCGGGAGAGGTTGCGGAGCATCCAATCCGGCATGCCCAGGGTGCGGGCGCTGGCGCCGGGCGTGCTGACCTTGGCCAGGGAGCGCATCTTGGACCCGATCGCGGCGACGATCGGTACCGGGTCGGCGCCGGCCAGCTGGGCCTGCTGAAGCAGCTGGAGTGCTTCCTGCTCACGGCCGGCGATCGCAGCATCGGCGACGGCGAAGGCGGTGGATTCCACTCGTCCGGCGGTCAGTGCGTGCACCTCCGCGAGGGTCACCTGGATGGCCTGTTCGCCGGGGTCGGCGGTGGTGTCCTCGATGAGCTGGTGGCTGATGGCGGCGAGCTCGGCGAGGTCGGTGCCGAAGGCGTCCACGAGGGCGACCAGCGCCTCGGGCTGGATCCGGCGCTGGGCGCGGGCGAACTCGGCGGCGACGAAGGTCTGCTTGTCTCCCGCCCGTTTGACGGGGCTCGCATCCACTCGCGGCAACCCGGCCTTCTTGAGCGTGTCCAGCAGCTTCTTGCCGCGGTTGCCGCCGCGGTGGACGAGCACCAGGGTGACGTCCTGTTCCGGGGTCGTGACATAGGTGAGCAGCTCGGCGACCAGAGCATCCGGTGCGGCCTGCAGCTCGGGGACGACCACGAAGCGGGGCTCGCCGAACAGCGATGGGCTGGTCACCTGGGTGAGGGCACCCGGACCGAGCGCGTCACCGGAGAGATCATGGACCGCGACCGAGGGATCCGCCTCGCGGGCCAGGCCGCGCAGCCGCTGGACGGCACGATCGGCGATCAGGGTCTCGGTGCCATGGATCAGCACGATCGGTGCGAGGGCGACGCTGTGCCACTCGACATCGCTCACGGGGGCTCCTGACTGCTGGGAAGGGACTGGACGATCCTATCGGGCCGGGCCGACGCTGCGCGGCGGCGACTGCCGATCGGCCGGCAGCACCACGGTGCCATGGACGTCGGTGCGCAGGACCTGCGCATCGAGCTGGTCCAGCATTGTCAGGAGCTCCTCGGTGGGGTGCCCGAAGCTGTTCTCCTGTCCTACCGGCACGAGCGCGAGACCAGGGTCGAGCTGCTCGTACAGCGGGGCGTGCTGGAAGCGAGATCCATGATGCGCGACCTTGACGATCTCCGCCGGACCGGGGGTGAGCGCGGCGAGCTCCGCCTGCGCCGCAGGTTCCAGATCGCCGAGTGCGACCAGCCGGGTGCCGTCCGCCCAGATCACCTCGATCGCGAGCGAGCAGTCGTTGGCCGCGTCCCCCTCTCCTGATCCCTGCTCGGCGGCGTTCGCCCGCAGCGCATCCTCGGCGGAACCCGGCCACAGCACCCGCAGGAACAGGCCGGGTCGGTGCCAGGTCTCCCCGGTGGAAGGCGCGACCACGGGGGCGCCGGGAACCACGTCGCGGACGGCGTCCGGCAGCGGGCATACCCATTGCTGGGCGGGTGTCCGCTGCCCGGTGAGCGCCTCCCGGCCGCCGGTGTGGTCGCGGTGGGGATGGGTGAGCACCAGCAGGTCGATCCGCTCCACGCGCAGCCGGTCCAGGCACTGGCGCAGCGCGGCCGGGTCGGGACCGGTGTCGATGAGCACCGTGGGTGCGTCCCTGGCTGTGGCCTGGGGACGCAGCAGCAGCGCATCCCCCTGCCCCACCGCGCACATCGCAAGGCTCCAGTCGGGGGCGGTCCCGAACGGCAGCAGCCGGCCGATCCCCGGGGCGAGGACCACGACCAGCAGTGCGGCCATCACCCAACGCACCCGGGGGATGCGGCGGGCGGCCAGGGCGATCGCGGCCACGAGGATCACGGCGATCGTCAGCAGCACCCCGGTGGCACCGTCGGGGACGGCGATGCGCGAGCCGGGCAGCGCATCGGCGGTACTGGCGATCAGGAGCACGAGGTGCGCCCCACCCGCTGCAGCGGTATACAGGACCGCGGCCGCCGGCGGCCAGAGCACCCCGACCACCAGGGCGAGCAGCCCCATAACGGTCGCCGGACCCACCAGTGGGCCGACGATCATGTTCACCGGCACCGCCCAGAGCGAGATCTCCGGGGTGAGCAGGATCAGCAGCGGGGTGCAGGCGAGCTGTGCGACCAGCGGCACCGCGAGCACCAGCGCGGCGGTGCGACCCAGCCGATCCCCGCTGAGCTCTGACAGGGCCGTGGCCAGCGGCGGGGCGGCCACCAGGATCGCGGCGGTCGCGAGGGCGGAGAGCAGGAAGCCGACGGAGGCGGCGGTGACGGGGTCGAGGACCGACCACAGGACCACGGTGAGAGCGAGCGCCGCGACCGGCGAGGCACGGACTCCGGCGAAGCGAGCGGCGAGCAGCGGGGCGGCCATGGTCGCGGCCCGCTGGACGCTGGGCTCGTCCCCCACCAGCCACACATAGCCGACCATCACGATGGCGCCGGCGAGCAGGCGGGGCCGGCGGCGCACCCCGGCCAGCAGCAGCGGGATCAGCACTGCGGCGAGCACGAGGGCGATATTCGCCCCGGAGACCGCGACCAGGTGGGAGATACCGGCCCGGCGCATGATCTCCTCGGTGCGCTCGCTCATGCCGCTGGTGTCACCGGTGGTCATACCGCGCACCAGCGCGGCCTCGTCGGCCGGGAGATGCGAAGTGGCCTCCCGCGCCAGCTCCCGCAAGGAGTGACGGGCGGACTGCGCCCGGCCGGTCATTCCCGGGACCGGCACCGCCGTCACGTCGGTGGCACGCAGGATCACCAGGGACCCGCTGATCGTGACGGTGCCACGCAGCTGTGCAGCATCGCCGTCCCGTACCCGCGCCATGCCCTTCTCCCCCTCGCCGGCGGCGCGCACCAGCAGCGGCAGGGACGCGGGCAGAGCTGCCTCCTCACGCCCGATGCGGGCGGGGCCGCGGACGGTCCGTGATCGCATCTGCAATCCGTCTCGGGACCATTCCGGGCCGCTGGCGGGGGTGGCGGGGTCCGCAGCGGCGACCACGGTCAGCTCCACGATCAATCCCTGGGCGGCGGCCTCCTCGAACAGCTCGTCCGTGGTGCCATGGCGCTGGAGGGCCGGGAACAGTAGCACCCCGGCCAGCACCACGATGCCCAGATGGGCGAAGATCCCACTCGCGGTGCGGGTGCCGCCGCTCACCGTGATCACGGTCAGCCCCAGTGCCACCAGTACGGCGCACCCGGCGACGGCGGCCGCGGTGCCGACGGTCACGCCGAGCACCGCGAGGGCCCAGACGCAGGTGGCGGCGGGGAGCAGCCGCAGATCGGCCCGGGTCATATGGTGGCCCGGTCGCGGACCTTCTCCAGGGTGGACGGGCCGATCCCGGAGACCTCGAGCAGACCGTCGACGCTGGTGAAGGTCCCGTTCTTCTCCCGATGCTCGACGATTCGCTGGGCGATCGCGGGCCCCACCCCCGGCAGCTCCTCGAGCTCCCCAGCGCTCGCCGTGTTCAGATTGATCACCCCCGTGGAGCCCGCAGCGGGTGCCTCCCCTGCCTCGGAGGATCCGGGACCCGCCCCTCCCGGTTCTGCTGCGCGAGGTTCCTCCCCCGGCACCGGCAGATGGATCTGCTCGCCATCACCCACCGGCCGGGCGAGATTCACGGCGGACAGATCGGCATCGTCGGTGGGCCCGCCGGCGGCCTGCAGCGCATCGTCGACCCTCGCCCCCGCGGACAGATGCACCACCCCGGGCGCGGCCACCGCCCCGGAGACATGCACCACGAGCTCGGACCCCGCGGCAGGGGGTTCCCCGGCGACGGCGGCGGGAGCGTCACCCGGGGTGTGCTCCGCCTGCGCTGAGGACGGACCGTCACCGCCGGTCGTTCCTCCCTCGGCCTCCTCCGGCTGCACCAGCGCAGTCGGCTCCGCCTCGAGCGGCACCGCAGAACCCGATCCGGAGAGGTGGATGACGCCGACCCCGATCAGCACCAGGACCGCGATCCCCACCAGCGCCGAGGGGGACGGTGCGGGCATCGAGAGCCGGCGACGCGACGTCTCGGCGATGTGGTCGCGGCGCTCGATCAGCGCCTGACCGGTGCGGCGGTGCGTCCCGGCGCGGCGCTGCGTCGGCCCGTCGGATCCGGTGTGTGCTCCCATGCCCGCGAACCTAGGCGGGACGCTCCCTGCAGGGGCACGACAGGTCCCGCACTGGGGACGACCGGGCACTGGGGAGGAACGGTCACCGCCGCAGCGCCCGGCGCTTCGCGGTGGACGAAGATCACCCTCCTGAGCCTCTGGACAGTTCGCCACAGATGTGAGCACGTGGTGCGAAAAGGTGAAACAGTGAGGTCACGGATTGGAAACAGGGGAGCAACCCGAGGCAACAGCGAGCGCCAGAAAGACATCGAGCACAGGATCAGGAGTATCCGATAACGACGTCGGCACCCCGGACGATGCGTCCTCCGGTGCTCTGCCCGACTCGATGATGAGAGGTAGTCCCATGACATTTCGATCCTTCACCCCTCGCTCCCTGAACCGCCGCACCCTGCTCGGAGCCACCGGGCTCGCCGGTATCGCCGCGACGCTCGCCGCCTGCGGCGGTGGCAGCGGGTCAGGTGCCTCCGATGCCGGCGGCGGCTCCGGCACGGTGATGCGCCTGGCCCTGAACCAGACCGAGACCCACCCCTCGTTCATCGCGCTCGAGAACTTCGGCGCAGCCCTCGAGGAGTCCACCGGCGGCGCCTGGGGCATCGACGTCTTCCCCAACGAGACCCTGGGCGCGCAGCAGGAGACGCTGCAGATGGCCTCCAACGGCTCGGTGGAGATGTCGATCGTCTCCGGCACGCAGCTGGAGAACCTCAACCCCGACTTCCTCACCCTGAACATGCCCGGCGCGTTCGACAGCATCGAGAAGCAGATGCAGATCCTGCAGGACCCCGCGATCGTCGGCGACCTGTTCGCCTCCCTCGAGGAGTCCCAGAACATCACCGTCATCGGCGGGTTCACCCAGGGCGAGCGCAGCGCCTACAGCACCGTCGGCCCGATCAACACCCCGGCCGATCTGAGCGGTCAGAAGATGCGCGTCCAGGAGTCGGACCTGCACCTGGCGATGGCCGCCGCGCTCGGCGCGACGGGCACCCCGCTCGCCTACGGCGAGGTGTACACCGGCCTGAACTCCGGCGTCATCGACGCGGCGGAGAACAACGAGATCTCGTACTTCACGCAGGCCCACTTCGAGGTCGCGCCGTACTTCTCCTTCACCCGTCACCTGGTCGGCACCGACTACCTGATCATCAACACCGACACCCTCAACTCGATGTCCGAGGAGGACCGCACCGCCTTCGACGAGGGCTGGGCCGCGGCCGTCGAGGAGCACACCGGGCTCTGGATCGAGCAGACCGAGCAGGCGATCGCCGATGCGGAAGAGGGCGGCGCCACCTTCAACGAGGTCGACACCGCCGCCTTCGCGGAGGCGCTCTCCGCCCTGCCCGAGGAGTTCCTCACCTCCGAGTCCCAGACCGCCCTGTGGGACGCGGTCCGCGGAGCCCAGGGCTGACCAGCCACACCTCCACGCAGCAGGCCGGGCCGCCAGGCCCGGCCTCCTGCCGTGCAGAAGGGAAAACAGATGCAACTGCTCAACAGGGGATTGAACCGGTCCCTGAGGGTCGCCACGGCGCTCCTCTTCACCATCATGGTCCTCGCGGTCGTGTGGCAGGTGTTCACCCGTGAGGTGATCCAGAGCCCCGCCGCCTGGACCGAGGAGCTCGCGAAGTACGTCTTCGTCTGGACCTCGCTCGTCGGCGCCGCATTGGTGTTCTCCGAGCGCGGCCACATCGCGGTCACCTTCGTCGTCGAGCGCCTGCCTCGCCCCGTCCGCATGGGCGTGGCAGTCCTGATCCAGCTGGTGATCCTCTTCTTCGCCCTCGCCATCCTGGTGTACGGCGGCGTCCTCGCCGCGCAGAACACCTGGTCCCAGCAGCTCACGGCGCTGCCGGGCACCATCGGCCAGGCCTACCTCGTCCTCCCGATCACCGGCGTGATCATCTCGCTCATCGCAGTGCTCCACATCGTCGAGGACCTGCGCGGCACCGGCCCGCTGACCAGCGCCGTCGCGCGCACCGAGGAGGAGGTCCCGGTGATCGCCGGCCTCGAGGATGCCGTCGAGGACTCGCCGCTCGCCGAGCGCGAGCGCACCTCGGACCCCGAGGACAGCGCCGGCACCGATGACAGTGCCGGCACCCCGCGCGACAACGACTCGAAGGAGCGCTGATCATGGACGTCACCGCAGTCGCAGGACTCATCCTGCTGATCGGCATCATCATCGGCATCGCCCTCGGTGTCCCGATCGCCGTCGTGATCGGTGTGACCTCGTTCCTCGCGATCTTCGTGCTGCTGGGCAACGATCCCACCACCACGACGATGAACACGGCCTCCGAGGTGTTCACCGGCATCAACAGCTTCACGCTGCTGGCGATACCGTTCTTCATCCTCGCCGGCGGCCTCATGAACCAGGGCGGCATCGCCGGACGCCTGGTCGACGCCGCCCGCGTGGTGGTCGGCAAGCTGCCCGGCGGGCTGGTGCACACCAACGTGGTCTCCAACGCGATGTTCGGCGCCGTCTCCGGTGCCGCGGTCGCCTCGGCCGCCGCCGTCGGTTCCGTGATGGGGCCCCGGTTGGAGAAGGAGGGCTACTCCAAGCCCTGGAGCGCAGCGGTCAACGTCGCCTCCGCCCCGGCCGGCATGCTGATTCCGCCCTCGAACACCTTCATCGTGTACTCGCTGGTGTCCTCCACCTCGATCGCGGCGCTGTTCATGGCCGGCATCGGGCCGGGCATCATCTGGGCCATCGCGGTGATGCTGGTGGTGGCAGCGACCCACAAGCGCTTCCGCACCGGGCAGAACACCGCCGCGGCCATCACGCTGACCCCGGCGCTCGCGCTGAAGACCCTGTGGCGGGCGGTCCCCTCGCTGCTGATGATCGTGATCGTCATCGGCGGCATCCTCTCGGGCTTCTTCACCGCGACCGAGTCCGCGGCCATCGCCGTCGTCTACTGCCTGGTCCTGGGCCTGATCTACCGCACCCTGAAGGTGAAGGACCTGCCGAAGATCCTGGTCGAGGCGGGCCGCACCACCTCGATCGTGATGCTGCTGGTGGGCGTGTCCTCCGCGCTGTCCTTCGTGATGGCGTTCGCGCGGATCCCGGACCTGATCGCCGATCTGATCCTGGGCGTCACCTCGGACCCGACGCTCATCCTGATCATCGTCATGGTGATCCTGCTGGCGGTCGGCACCTTCATGGATCCCACCCCGGCGATCCTGATCTTCGTGCCGATCTTCCTGCCGATGGTCTCCGATCTGGGCATCAGCCCGATCCACTTCGGCACCATGGTGGTCTACGCCTTCAGCGTCGGCGTGATCACGCCCCCGGTGGGCAATGTCCTGTTCGTCGGGGCAAGGATCGCCGGTCTGAAGATCGAACCGGTCATCGCCCGTCTGATCCCGTTCCTGCTCGCGGTGATCGCCGGCCTGTTCCTGGTGGTGTTCGTGCCCCAGCTCTCGCTGGCCATCCCGGGAGTGCTCGGGATGCTGTGACCCGCTCTGCCCCGGGACGACGATCCCCGCAGACCCTGTCACCAGGGGCTGCGGGGATCGTTGCGTTTCCGGCGGGAGCTGTCCCTCAGATGCCCAGCATCGTCAGCCATTGCTGGCGGAACACGAGCGCGATCACGATGATCACCAGCAGGTACCACAGCAGGGTCGCCACCACCCAGTGGCGCAGCGCGTTCGCGAGCGGCGTCGGCAGTCGCAGGTCACCGCTCTCGATGGTGCGGGCGAGGGTTGCGAAGAACATCGGTGCCGTGACCGTCCAGATCACCATGCACCAGGGGCACAGCGCCTTGATCAGGAAGATCGCGGAGATCGCCAGGAAGTGCACGTACCCGAAGGCGAAGGTCATCCCGCCCAGGCGGGCCCAGCGGAACCAGGTGGGCAGCACGGTTCCGGAGGCCATCAGCGCACCGATCGCGCCCATGATCGTGAAGCCGCCCAGCCCGATCGCCATGTTGGGGATCCCCAGCGCCGAGGACTGCCAGGTCATCATCACGTTGCCGCAGGAGATGAAGGGGTTCACGTCGCAGGACAGGCTGCCGCCGGGGTTCGCGAGCAGGAACTCCTTGCCGACCTGCAGCTCGAGCGAGGCGATCCATCCCACCAGCGCACCGATCAGCAGCACCAGGCCGGTGAGCCGCTGTCCGGCTCGGCTCTTCGAGGAGCGCTCCGCGGCCAGCTCCGCATCGATCTCGGCCAGCAGCGCCGCGTCGTCGGCGCCGTCAGCAGCGGGGTCTGCGGGGTCTGCGGGGTCCAGGGCGGGCTCATCGTTCATGGCAGGACCGTGCTCTTCCGTGCGAGGGATCAGGTCTTCAGATCGGGGAATCTCAGGCGATCAACGGGTTCTCAGGTGACCGGGTGCTCACGGAACCAGGCGGCGAGATGCTCGTTGCCCTCGTCCATGCTCACCCGTGGCGTCCACTGCAGACGCTCGCGGGTGCGGCGCTGGTCGAACCAGTGCGCGGTGGACATCTGCTCGGCGAGGAACTCGGTCATCGGCGGTTCGTCATATCCGGGTCGCTTCTCCCAGATCCGTTCGATCACCCGACCGGCGAAGCGGGCGGCGGAGCCGGGGACCTTGAGGGTCGGGGCCGGGACGCCGGCGGCCTCGCACCAGCCGGCGAACACATCGCGCACGGTGCGGGGCTCGCCGTTGGAGACCACGAAGCTCTCCCCGTGCACGTCCTGGATCCGGTCGTGCGCGGCGACGATCGCCTCGGCGGCGTTGGTGACATAGGTGGTGTCGATCAGGGCCATGCCCTGGTCCAGCAGCGGCAGCCGGCCTCTGCGGGCCCGGTCCACGATGCGGCCCACCAGCTGCGTGTCCCCCGGTCCCCACACGATGTGGGGGCGGATCGAGGTGACCAGCAGCCCGTCGGCCCCGTCGGCCTCCATCGCCAGTAGCTCGGCGGCGGCCTTGGTGCGGGCGTAGCTGCCGCGGGCGCGGGTCGGGTCTGCGAGGGTCGCATCGAGGCCCACGATCGCGCGGCCCAGATGCGCGACCGACGGCGAGGACACGTTCACCAGTGCTCCCCCACCGTTCGCGCGCAGGGCGTCGACCACATGGCGGGTGCCCTCGATGTTGATCGCGCGGTACTCGCTCTCCGGGCCGGAGATGGACACCTTCGCGGCGAGGTGGATCACCGCGTCGGCGCCGCTGACCGCACGGCGCACGTCCTCCGCCTCGGTGAGGGAGCCGCGCACGTCCTCGACGCCGTCGATCCCGGCAGGGCGGCGCTGGAAGGCGCGCACGGTGGCGCCGCGATCCCGCAGCGCGGTCGCGACCGCGCCGCCCAGCATCCCGGAGGCGCCGGTGACCAGGATCGTGGGGGCGCTCACAGAGCGTCCGCCTTCTCGCCCTGCAGGGTCTGCTCGGACCAGCGGGACAGGGCCGCACGGTCGATCTTCGAGTTGTGGCGGATGTCCGTCGGCAGCGCGCGGGTGGTGAACACCGCCACCACCTCGACGCCGGAGCGCTCCCGCACCGCGCGGCGCACAGCCTCCTGCAAGGACGGCTCCGCGGGGTGGGGGCGGCCGGCCTTGCCGGGACGGTAGCCGTCCTCGGTCTCGAGGATCACCACCACCTGCTGGGTGCCGCGGGGGCCCACGACGGCGGCGCCCGCGCGGCGCACCGTCGGCACCGTCTCCGCGGCATCCTCGACCTGGACCGGGGTGAACAGGCCGTCGGCCGTGGCCAGCACATGATCCGCGCGGCCCTCGACCCACAGCCGCCCTTCGGCGTCGAGGTGGCCGACATCGCCGGTGGCGTGCCAGCCGGTGAAACGCATCGAGGTGTGGGTGGTGCGCCAGAGCATCAGGTAGCGGTCCCGCACATGCGGGCCACGGACCAGAATCTCACCGGTCGCGCCGGGCTCCGTGGTGACCTCCCCGGTGGTGCGTCCCAGCTCGTCCATCACAGCGATCGCGATCTCGACCCGTGGCACGGGGCGGCCGACGCAGACTCCTGCGCCTTCACCTGCCGCCTCGATGCCCTCGAGGTCGATCGCGGCCACCGCGAGGATCTCCGTCATGCCGTAGGGCGTCAGCGCGCGCGCATTCGGCATCAGGTCGCGCAGCTCGCGCAGCAGGTGCGCAGGGATAGGGGCGCCGGCGGAGAAGAAGCTCGCGGCGCGGGCCATCGCAGCACGGCCGTTCTCGTCGAGCTGGTCGGCGGTGCCCAGGATGTTCCGCAGCGCGGCCGGGGCCGTGAACACAGCCGGCTCGCCGAGGGCGTCGATCGCCGCGGCCAGCGCCGGTGCGGTCAGCTCGCCGGGACGGGTGATGTCCATGTCCGGCACCACCGTCGGCGCACCGAGCGCCGGGCCCAGCAGCGCGAAGGTCGCGAAACCGGCGACCAGGCCGCGCTCGGGGGCCAGGTCCAGGGTGTCCCCCACTGCGGCGAACATCGCTCCGAGCTGACGGTGGGTGAGCACCGCGCCCTTGGCGGGGCCGGTGGAGCCGGAGGTGAACAGGATCGCGGCGTCCGCGTCCGGTGACGGCCAGGCGGCGTCCAGCGGGGCACCGAGCTCACGCTGCAGCGAGCCGGAGCGGGCGAGCTCGGCGATCGAGGTCTCCACGCCGAGAGCTACCCGGTCCACGGTGGGCAGCTGCTCGACGGAGAGCCGGCGACCGGGCCAGCCCAGGGCGCGGGCGCCGACGAGCGCCTTCTTGATGCCGATGAACCAGTCGGGATGGGAGCCGATCGTGGCTCGGGTGAGACCGGGCAGGCCCAGCCCGGCGTCGGCCACCACGGCGACGGCGCCGATGCGGAAGCAGGCGTAGAGCACGCCCGTCAGATCTGCGCCGGGGGTGATCAGCAGGCTCACCCGGTCCCCGGGGCGCACCCCGTGGCCGAGCAGGCCGGCGGCGATGTCGTCGACCCTGCGGTTCAGCAGGGACCAGGAGATCTCCCGGGTCTCGCCGTCCTCGCCGCCCAGCTCCACCACGGCGGGGCGGTGGGCGTGGCGGGGGTCGCCGGCGAGCTCGGCGATGGGTGCGCCGATGTGCCGCTCGGGGGCGGCCTCGGCGTAGGAGGAGACGGCGCGCCAGGCGGGTGCCTCGGTGCGGGGCTCCTCGGCGGTGCCGAAGGTGGTCTCGAGCCACTCCGCGACCAGTCCGGCGACGTCTGCGTCCTCCCACACCAGGTGGGAGGCCTTCTCGAAGCGGTGCACATCAGCGTGCGGGACCCGCTGGATGAGGTCGCGTAGGAAGCGGTCGTTGAAGGTGATGTCCTTCGGCCCCCAGGCGAACAGGGTGGGGACCTTCAGCTCCTGGATCCCGGCGGCGACCCGCTCGAGGGTGGGCCGGGAGGGGTGGTGTTCGGCGGCCGGGATGTCGGCGACGAACTGGTCGATCCCGAGACGGCGCGTGCGGCCGCGATACGGGGCGAGGTAGGCGTCCTGCACCTCGCGCGGCAGCGCCGGCTTGGACAGCGCCAGGGTGGTGCGCAGGAAGGTGTCGGTCACCGAGGTCGACGGGGTGCGGAACCACGGCGCGGTCGCGAGCTGCAGCGCCTTGGGGAGCGCCTCCTCGAGCTTCTGGTGGACACCGGTGTTGGTGAGGATCATCCCGATCACGTCGTGGCGGTTGTCCAGCGCCCACCCGGCGGAGATCAGGCCGCCCCAGTCATGGCCGACGGTCACCACCGGGCCGCGCAGCGACAGCGCGTCGGTGAGCAGGGACAGGTCCGTGATGCGGTCCTGATAGCGACGCTTCAGGCCGGTCCGCTCGGACCATCCCATCTCCAGCTGGTCGACCGCGATCAGGCGCCAGGGGATGTCCGCGCGCACCAGCGAACGGAACAGGAAGGAGTAGGTGGGGTTGCCATGGACGGCCAGCAGCGTGCCGCGCGGCGTGATCCCGCGCTCGGCCAGCAGCGGGCCGGAGTCCAGCAGGTGCCAGCGACGCTGCTCGCCCGAGTGGTCGCGCACCTGGAGGGTGCGGCTGAGCCGGGGATCGACCCCGGGCATCGCCGGAATCTCCTCAGTGGACGCGCGTCGGCGCCCCGTGCTGCGGGCGGTGTTCACCACTCGACCTCCATCATCGCCGTGTTCAGACCTGAGCCGACCCCCATCAGCAGCACCCGCTGCCCGCGCTGGATGTCGTTCTGGACGTGCGCGAGAGTCATCGGCACCGCTTCGGCGGCGACGTTGCCCCAATCCCCGAGAGTCATCGGGATGCGGTCCATTCCCACTCCGGTGATCTTCGAGAAGTTCCGGATGTACACCGTGGAGACCTGATGGGGGATCACGAGATCGAGGTTCTTGAAATCGTGCCCCGCCTCATTGGCGCCCTTCCAGGTGTCCAGGATGAGCTGGATGCCGTTCTCGAGCAGGCCGGCGGAGTCCGTGCGCATGTCGTGCATGTCCGCCACGCACAGCTCGTGATGCTCGGTCCCGGCGCGGGCCTGGGTGTGCTTCAGGCGGTGGCCCTCCGGGTGTTCGTCGGACGGTCCGAGGACAGCGGCGGCGGCGCCCGATCCCAGGGTCAGCGAGGCGAACTGGTTGTTGAAGTCCGCGCGGGTGGAGGTCTTCGAGTTCAGTCGCTCCACGGTCCCGCGCTGCACCTCCTCGACGTCCTCCGCGCCCACGACCAGGGCGTACTTGATCTGCCCGGAATCGATCATGGCCGAGGCCATCGTCATCGCGTTGACGAAGCCCAGGCAGGCGTTGGTGATGTCGAAGTTCATGCAGCCGGGAGGCATGCCCAGCGAGTGGTGGATCCCGGTGGAGACCGCGGGCTCGAGGTGCTGGCGGGAGACGGAGGCGTTGATCAGCAGCCCCACCTGGTCGCGCATGATGCCGGCCTTGGCCATGGCGCGCTCGGCGGCGAGCACCACGCCCTGCTTCCAGCCGTTCTGGGTGTCGCGCCACCAGCGGCGCTCATAGACCCCGGCGACCCGCTGCAGCACGCCCTTGGGCAGACGCAGGCGCTTGCGTGCCGGCGTGAGCATCTCGTCGATCTCATCCGAGGTGACTGTGACCTGCGGAAGGCTCATCTCGATCGCGAGCAGGCTGGTGTTCCTGTGGACGATCCCTGTGTTCCCGTTCCCCATCAGCGTGCGCTACCTCGTCAGTCTGTGTGTGTCGTGGCCGGATCGCGTCATTCTTCCACCCATGCCTGAGGAGACGCTCAAGGGGTGGCCGATCCCACGTCGCCCTCGTCCCCGTCCTCGAGCAGGTGCCCCAGGTGGTGGCGTGCGAAGGCGAGGCTCTGTCGCAGGGTGCGCTCGCGGATCTCGGGCTTGCTGCTGGTGGTGACCTCGAGCAGCACCGACCCCTCCCAGCCGCGGTTGGCCAGGCGGCGCAGCACCTCGGCGCAGGGCTGGTTCCCCTCGCCCGGGGGCAGGTGCTCATCCTTCGTCGAGTTCCCGGAGCCGTCGGCGAGATGCAGATGGGTGAGCCGGTCCCCGAGCCGCTCGATCATCTCCAGCGCGTCATCGCCGGCGGTCGCGGCATGCGAGAGGTCGACGGTGACGTGGGCGTAGTCCTCGTCGGTGGGGTCGTGGTCGGGCAGATAGTTCAGCAGCTCCCGCACCCCGAGCCGCCAGGGGTACATGTTCTCCACCGCGATCGCGATCCCGTGCTCCTCTTCGAGCGCGGCGACGCCCTCGACGAATCCTCGCGCGTACCTGCCCTGCCAGCGGAAGGGCGGGTGCGCCACGATCGTGGGCACCTCGAGCTCCTTCGCGATCTCGATCGTGCGCTCGATCTTGACCCAGGCGTCCCGACCCCACAGGCCCTGCAGGAGGAACAGGGTGGGCGCATGGAGGGAGAGGATCGGCAGCTCGAACCGCTCGGAGTACTCGCGCAGGAGCTTCGGGTCCTGGCTGTCCTTGGGGTAGGAGACCATCACCTCCATCCCGTCGTACCCGATCTCGTGCGCGAGCCGGAACGCCTCCTCGACCCCGGCGGGGAAGACCGAGGAGGTGGACAGACCCACCGGGATCCGGCGCTGCGGATCCTGGTCGCTGCGGGGATCGCCGGCCGACAGCCGCTTGGACAGCTTCTCGCGGGCGGTGCGCTGGGCGGTGCTGGGCCGGGTGTAGGGCTTTCGGGCAGTGCCCGACGAAGCGTCCGTCGACGGACGGTCACGGCGTGGACTCACGGCATCTCCTCGGGGCTGAGCGGGCCTCGTCAGTATGCAACAGCGGGCGCGCCTAGACTCCTCAGCATGCCTGTTCGAGATCTCACCGCCCAGGACTTCGTCACCTACAAGACGATGAGCTCCGGTGCCTTCGGAGGGTCCTACGATCCCTCCTCCGCGGCCGCTCCGCAGGACTTCTCCCTTGGTGAGACCGCGCTCGGCATCGATGCGTCCGGGCTGCCGGGCGGTCTGGACGGGGTCCTCGCCGCAGGCGCCCGGATCCGCCATGACCAGATCACTCTCGGCGGAGGCCTGGTGGGCTGCGGCGGCATCGCCGGTCTCGTCGTCCACCCCGCCCACCGCGGCGACGGGCTGTTCAGGACGCTGCTCACCGCGGTGATCGCGCGCTGCGATGCGGAGAGCCTCCCGGTCTCGATGCTCTATCCCTCGCATCCCGCGATCTACCGCCGGTACGGCTACCAGGTGGTCGCGCGGGGCCAGTCGCTGATCGTGCCGCTGGTGGAGCTGCAGCGGATCCCCGCCGTGCCGGACCGGCGCCTGGTCCCGGTCACGGCGGCCACGATGCCCCGCCTGCGGGAGCTCTACCACCGCCTGAGCGCGGGCGACAACGCGATGCTCCGCCGAGAGCCTCCCCTGTTCGCCGAGGGCCTGCCCGGTGCGGGCTGGTCCGCGCTGCTGCTCCAGGACGAGTTCGGCACCAATCACGGCTACCTGTCCTGGACCCGGCACGGCCAGGACCCCCGCGGCGTCGGCCTCGACGTGCACGAGCTGATGGGCCGCACCCGTTCCGATCGGCTGGCCCTGCTGCGATCCCTGGGCTCCTGGTCCACGGTCACGGAGCTGGTCCGGCTGCGGGTGCGCACCGAGGACCCCGTGCTCGATGTGCTCCCCGGCGCCGGGACCCGCCCCAGCCCGGAACCGGTGCCGCTGGTGATGATGCGGGTGATCGACACCGCCGCGACCCTCCGCGCCCGCCGCGCACCGGAGCAGCTGAGCGGCCGCATCCGCCTGGTCGTCGAGGACGGGACTGTCCCTGCAGGCACCTGCCGCGCCGCCGGCACCTTCCTGGTCTCCGCGGACAGCGGCACGATCGCGGCGGAGCCGGAGAGTGCCAGGGTGCCGGAGGTCCTCGGCACCGTCCGCCTCGACATCCATGCCGCCTCCTTGCTGCTGATGGGCGGGCGTTCCCTCGCCGATGCCCGTCGCCTCGACCTCACCGCAGCGGCCGACCCGGCCGCCGAGACCTTCCTGGATGCTCTGCTGGCCGGTCCGCGGCCGAGCGTCATGGACGCCTTCTGATCCCGACCTCGAACTCCGGAGCACCCGCATGGCCAAGCTGCATTTCAAGTACGGAGCGATGAACTCCGGCAAGTCCGACACACTGATCAAGACCGCGTACAACTACGACGAGCGCGGGCTGGCCACGCTCACCGTGAAGCCCGCGCTGGACACCAAGGGCGAGGACTGGGTGGTGGCCCGCGGCGGTGCCAGGCGCCTGGTCGATGTGCTCGCCGCCGCCGGTGACGATGTGCGCGCCCGGGTCCATGCGACGGCCGACGAGCGCGGGCTGCGCCCGCTGCACTGCGTGCTGGTGGACGAGGCGCAGTTCCTCGAGCCCTCGCAGATCGGAGATCTTTTCAAGATCGCCAAGCAGGATGGGATCTCGGTGATCTGCTACGGGCTGCGCGCTGACTTCCGCACCGCGATGTTCCCCGGTGCGAGCCGGCTCTTCGAGCTCGCCGACAACATCGAGAAGCTGCCCACGATGTGCCGCTGCGGTTCGCAGGCCGAGTTCAACTGCCGCATGGTCGACGGCCGCTTCGTCTTCGAAGGGGAGCAGGTGGCGATCGACGGTGCGGAGGT
This sequence comes from Brachybacterium sp. AOP42-C2-15, assembly GCF_052377065.1. Lineage (NCBI taxonomy): Bacteria > Bacillati > Actinomycetota > Actinomycetes > Micrococcales > Dermabacteraceae > Brachybacterium > Brachybacterium sp. AOP42-C2-15. The sequence goes on along the minus strand of NZ_JBQSWK010000022.1, from coordinate 4,773 downwards.
GACCTATATGTCGCTGTGCGGGCCCTGCTTCATGCAGGAGCAGGAACGCGCCGGCGTCACCGTCCTGGGGTGACACCGGCGCGTTCGGGAGCTGCGCTGCTCGGGAGCTGAACTGTTCAGGAGCTGAGCGGCTTGTCCTCGCCCACCTCGGCGTCGCCACCGGCATGGGGGCTGGTGGAGCTCTCGTCGCCGCTCTTGTGATCCTCACGAGCGCTGCCGATCCGCTCCTTGGCGCTGCCGGCCGCGTCGGCCACCGCACCCTGGACGTTCGAGGCGACCTCGGGGGCCTTCTCCTTGACTGCGTCGGCGGTGTCATGGGCGACCCTGTTCGCGGTGTCCTTCGCCTGCGCGGCACGTCGCTGGACCTCGGGATCGTCGGCCACCTGCCGTGCGGTGCGCTCGAGCGACTCATAGGGTCCGCGACCTGCACGGGATCCGACCACGAAGCCGATCGCGAGTCCGGCCAGGAAAATGAACTTCTTCATCACTGCCTCCAGCATCGTCCGGTGTCTGTGCCACGCATCGTGCCACAGGAGGCGCGTCGGGAAAGGACTTCACCGACCGAGCGGTCCATTGCAGCTCCGTGAGCGGGCCTGTCCTCAGGCCTGACGCGCTCGTCCCACTTCGGTTCCCTTTCGGTCACAGAACCTCCACCTCCGAGTCTCCGCGGCCCCTCCCGTAGGCTCGGCGAGGACTTACGATCAGAGGATCGCAATGCCGCGTTGATCAGTAACGAGAAGGAGACTTCGTTGTCCCCCGTACCCACCTCGCAGTCCCCGCTCGACGACTCCCCCACCACCTCGTTGACCGTGGAGGAGGTCGCCGCGCAGGTCCACAGCTGGGTGCATGCGGCAGCGCTCCGCCCGGTGCCGGGGCCCGCGAGGATGCTCTCCGATCTGCTGAGAGACCCGAAAGGGCTGGATTTCACCCTCGCCTTCGTCGATCGCGTGATCCGGCCCGAGGATCCGCGCGCCGCAGCCGTGGAGCTCCGCCGCCTCGCCCAGGACCCGCCGGCCTTCCTGCCGGCGCCGCTGCGCCGGGTGCTGGGGCTCGGCGGCGTCGCCTCCTCCCTCGCTCCGAGCGTGGTGGTGCCCACCGCTCAGGCCGCGATGCGTCGCATGGTCGGCCACCTCATCCTCGATGCCCGCCCCCGCCAGCTGGGAGCCTCGATCGCACGCCTCACCGCCGACGGCACCGAGCTCAACATCAATCTGCTCGGCGAAGCGGTGCTCGGCGCGCAGGAGGCCTCCCGCCGGATGCAGGGGCTCCGTGAGCTGGTGGCCCGCCCGGACATCGACTACGTCTCGATCAAGGTCTCCTCGCTCGTGGACCATCTGCCGCTCTGGGCCACCGCCGAGACGGTAGACCACACGGTCGAGACACTGCTTCCCCTCTACCTCGATGCCGCCCGCCGGGAGCAGCCCACCTTCCTGAACATGGACATGGAGGAGTACCGGGATCTCGAGCTGACCCTGCAGGTCTTCGAGAAGCTCCTGGACCGTCCCGAGCTCGAGCACCTCCACGCGGGCATCGTGCTGCAGGCCTACCTGCCCGATGCGCCCTCCGCGATGGCCCGGGTGCGGCGCTTCGCCGAGCGGCGGGTGGCGGCCGGGGGTGCTCCGATCAAGGTGCGCCTGGTCAAGGGCGCGAACCTGGCGATGGAGCAGGTCGAGGCTTCGGTGCACGGCTGGAGGCAGGCGCCGCTGCTGTCGAAGGAGGAGACCGACGCGCAGTACAAGCGGATGCTGCTCGAGGCGCTGCACCCCAGCCGACTGGACGCGGTCCACCTGGGCATCGCCGGCCACAACCTCTTCGACGTCGCCTTCGCGCACCTGCTGATGCGCGAGCGAGACATCGGTGCCGGTCCCGGCCACGGCGTGGAGTTCGAGATGCTCGCCGGGATGGCCCCTGGGCAGCAGGCCGTGGTGCGCGAGGCCACCGGCACGATGCGTCTGTACGTGCCGATCGTGCACCCGCGCCACTTCGACGTCGCCGTCTCTTACCTGGTGCGCCGTCTCGAGGAGAATGCCTCCTCGCAGAACTTCCTGTCCGCCGCGTTCGAGCTGGACACCTCCGAGGAGCTCTTCGAGCGGGAGCGGCAGCGGTTCACCGGCGCCCTGGAGCGGGCGCTGCGGGAGACCTCCCTGCCCACCCATCGGGACCAGGACCGCATCGCCGAGGTCGTGGGGGGTCGGGGCGTGCTGCAGCTGGGCTCCCCCGGCCTGCCGGCGGTGCCCGGCGCCTTCCGCAATACCCCCGACACCGACCTCTCGACCCCCGCGAACCAGCAGTGGGCCGCGCAGCTCACCCATCGCATCCGCGGCTCTGAGATCGGCGACGAGGAAGCCCGCGCCGCGCGACTCACCACCGTGGAGGCCGTCACGTCGACCATCTCCCGCGCCCTGACCGCACAGCCTTCCTGGGTGGGTCTGGGAGTGGAGAAGCGCGCCGGGATCCTGCGCCGAGTGGCGGGCACCCTCGCTGCGCATCGGGCCGAGCTGCTCGAGGTGATGGCGGCGGAGACCGGCAAGACCCTCGAGCAGGGCGATCCGGAGGTCAGCGAAGCGATCGACTTCGCGCTCTATTACGCCGAACAGGCCGAGCAGCTCGCCCGGCAGGGCGATCTGCAGGCCACGGCCCGGCCGCTGACACTGGTCACCCCGCCCTGGAACTTCCCGGTCGCGATCCCCACCGGCGGCGCTCTCGCCGCACTCGTGACCGGCAGCAGCGTGATCATGAAGCCCGCTCCGCAGGCTCGTCGCTGCGGCGCACTGATAGGCAGGCTTCTCCACGAGGCCGGTGTCCCCCAGGACGTCTTCACCCTGGTCGATGTGCCGGAGGACGAGGTGGGCCGAGCGCTGATCTCGGACCCGCGGATCGATCAGCTGATCCTCACCGGTGCCTCAGACACCGCCACACTGTTCGCCTCCTGGCGGCCCGAGCTGCGGATCCTCGCCGAGACCAGCGGCAAGAACTCGATCATCGTCAGCCCGCAGGCGGATCTCGACCTGGCAGCCCGCGATGTCGCAGCCAGCGCCTTCGGCCACGCCGGCCAGAAGTGCTCCGCCGCTTCCCTGGTGATCACCGTAGGATCCGTGACCACCTCGCGGCGCTTCACCGCACAGCTCGCCGACGCGGTGCTGAGCCTGCACGTGGGCCGGCCCACCGACCCGACCGCACAGATGGGCCCCGTGGTCGAGGCCCCCGGTGAGAAGCTCCGCTCGGGGCTGACCGAGCTCGCGGACGGTGAGGCCTGGCTCTCCCGACCCCGCCAGCTGGATGACTCCGGCACCCTGTTCTCCCCGGGCGTGCGCACCGGTGTCGAGGAGGGCTCCGCCTTCCACCTCACCGAATACTTCGGACCGGTGCTCGGGGTCATCCACGCCGAGTCCCTCGAGGAGGCGGTGCGGATCCAGAACGGCACCGCCTTCGGGCTCACCGCCGGGCTCCATTCGCTCGAGCCCGCCGAGGTCGCCTGGTGGACGGAGCACGTCGAGGCCGGGAACCTCTACGTGAACCGGGGTATCACCGGGGCGATCGTGGAACGGCAGCCCTTCGGCGGCTGGAAGCGCTCGGCCATCGGCCAGACCGCGAAGGCGGGCGGGCCGAACTATCTGGTCCACCTGATGGACTGGGCCGACGCCCCCGCCACCTCCGACGCGCTGTCCGACCCAGAGACCTGGCTGGCCTCGGCACGACACAGCGACCGCGAGCACTTCTCGAGCACTTTCGCTCCCCGCGACGTGCAGGAGCTGCACGGGGAGATCAACGTGCTGCGCTACCTGCCGCTCCCGGTGCTGATCCGCGCCGCCTCCGGCGCAGCCCCGCAGGAGCTCGAGCGGGTGCTGCATGCCGCAGCGACCGTCGGCGCCGAGGTGGAGGTCTCCGTCGCGGACCATGAGCTGGTCTCCGTCGCCGAAGCGGCGGGTACCGCGGTCACGCTCGAGGACAGCGTCGCCTTCGCAGGTCGCATCCCCGCCCTCACCCAGTCCCGCATCCGTCTGATCGGCGAGCCCGACGCGGCGCTGCGCCGGGCGATCGCGGAGCACATCGAGGTGGCACTGTTCACCGGAGTGGTGGTCTCCAGCGGACGGATCGAGTTGCTCCCGTTCCTGCACGAGCAGGCGATCAGCGCCACGGATCACCGCTACGGCAATCCGCTCCCCCACCCGCTGGATCTCACCGGCGGCCAGGGCTGGGCCCGCGGCCGGGACTGAGCCCCGACCCAGCACGCAGCTCGCACCCGGCTCGCGTCGTCTCGCGCCGATTCGGCCCCCTCCGGCCCCGGCTCGCGTCGAGATCGACGTTCGGTACAGATTGCAACAAGCATCCTGCTCCGTACGTCGATCTCGGTGCTTCGCCGTGGTCACGCCGACGCCGTCCAGCCCTGCCGAAGCAAGGCGTCGCGGACACGGTCCACGGCCTTGCGACAGCCGTACTGAAGATCCTCAGCCGTGGTGCGCACCTCGACCCATCCTGCCCGGGCCCGCCGCTCGCCCCTGGCGATGTCCTTCGCCTGCTGCTCCGGAGTGAGATGAGTGGGCCCGTCGTGCTCGAGCGCGACCCGCCACGTCGGCCAGTGCAGATCGGGCTGGCCGAGATCGATCCCGGCCCCGAGCCTGTCGACTCCACCGACCGGGCGCACATTCGCCAGCGGTTCCGGGAGCCCGGCCCTGACCAGGGCGAGCCGCAGCGTGGTCTCGGCGGGCGAATCGCTGTCGCGACGCACCTGCGCTACCGCCGCCTGGAGCCTGCGGGCACCCCTTCCGTGGA